>JAXDBC010000092.1:0-25492 GCA_034679225.1 Bacteroidales bacterium
ACTGGCGGCCACCCTTCCAGGGTGGAACTGGTGCTACTGTCCTTTACCCCGGGCGAAACCGGGGCTATTGGAAGACCAGCCCTCCAGGCTGGTTGACCTTATGGGCATCATCGTCACCTGGCAAAAAAAACGACACGCGGCTAGCGATTCAGGCTCCGTGTATTTTAAGTTCAAAGCTTCAGGTTAATTATGAATTGTTAATTGATAATTGTTAATTGCTAATTGCCATTAAGTCAATGCCTCATCGTATGAAACCTGCACGACTTGCATGACCTGCAAGACAATGTATCATGTATTATAGGCGATGTTAAAACAATTGGCAATTAACAATGAACAATTAACAATTAGTAAATGATGCAAGGTTCAGGACTAAGAGACGAAGGGACTGCAAGACCGCAAGACTGCAAGACCGCAAGACCGCAAGACCGCAAGACTGCAAGACCGCAAGACTGCAAGACCGCAAGACCGCAAGACCTGCCTCCCCGTGCCCCGTGCTTTTGCCGCCAGCCGCATGCCGCTCGCCGCAAGCCGTTCCTCCGCCCTGTGCCTGATCGCGTACCGTTCTTTTCGAAAAAAACAATTCGCTCTGAAAAAATTAAATAATTATTGAAAAAATATTTGTCTTCTTAAAAATTTATATATTTTTGTCGTTCAAATTGAAATTATAAATTGAACAATTCATTGATAAATATTATTGCCCTTCTCCTTATTCTCATCCTTGCCACTGGCAGATGATCCGGGAATGATATGTATCAAAACAGGTATAATAAGCTTTCCGGATCGACCGGGAAGCTTTTTTTTTAAAATAATGGGCTTATGAAAATTAAACTCAGAAGTTCGGAAACAATCACCGGGAGGAATATGGCAGGTGCCAGGAGTCTCTGGAGAGCCAACGGGATGAAGGAGGAACAATTCGGAAAGCCGGTGATAGCAATAGTGAATTCCTTTTCCCAGTTCGTTCCGGGTCATGTTCATCTCCATGGTATCGGACAGGCGATAAAGGAGAAGATAGGGAAACATGGGTTCTTTGCCGCCGAGTTCAACACCATCGCGATCGACGACGGTATTGCCATGGGCCATAATGGGATGCTTTACTCGCTTCCATCGAGGGAGCTTATAGCCGACAGTGTTGAATATGTATGCAATGCCCATCGGGCCGATGCAATGATATGCATAAGCAACTGCGACAAGATCACTCCCGGGATGCTTATGGCCGCCATGAGGCTCAACATACCGGCATTGTTTGTTTCAGGCGGCCCGATGGAAGCCGGTAACTACAGAAACAGGGATATTGACCTTATCGATGCCATGGTGTCGGCGGCCGATGATTCGGTTAGCGGGAGTGAACTGAAGGAAATCGAAATGTCTGCCTGCCCGACATGCGGCTCATGTTCCGGTATGTTCACTGCCAATTCTATGAACTGCCTTGTTGAGGCTCTCGGGATGGCATTGCCAGGAAACGGAACCATTCTGGCCACGCACTCCAACAGGCTTAAACTGTTCGATAAGGCAGCAAATCTGATAGTTGAACTGACAAAAAAATACTATTACGAAGGTGATGAGAGTGTCCTTCCACGGTCGATCGCCACAAGGCAGGCTTTCCTGAATGCAATGTCGCTCGACATAGCCATGGGTGGATCCACCAATACGGTTCTTCATCTTCTGGCCGTTGCCCATGAGGCCGGTGTTGATTTTACAATGAAGGATATAGATGAACTTTCAAGAAAGATTCCCAACATCTGCAAAGTGGCCCCAAGCTCGCACTACCACGTTCAGGATGTAAACAGGGCAGGAGGCATACTCTCCATAATGGGTGAGCTGGAAAGGAATAATCTCATCGATGGATCGGTAAAAAGACCCGACTATCCCTCTCTTCATGAAGCAATAAGCGAATGGGACATAATGAGCGGCAAGCTTATACCCGAAGCCCGGGATTTTTGGCTAAGCGCACCCGGTAACAAAAGGACCCTGGAAATTGGTTCCCAGAGCTCCTTTTATGACAAGCCCGATACCGACAGGGTCAAAGGATGCATCAGGAATACGGGAAATGCCTATAACAGCGATGGAGGGCTTGCCGTTCTTCACGGCAACATAGCACACGAGGGCTGCATAGTAAAGACTGCCGGGATCGATCCTTCCCTGTTTAAATTCAGGGGACCTGCCATTGTTTTTGAATCGCAGGAAGATGCTGTTGAGGGAATATTAGGAGGTTCCGTTAAACAGGGCGATGCCGTAATCATAAGGTATGAGGGCCCCAGGGGAGGCCCGGGAATGCAGGAGATGCTTTATCCCACTTCATACCTGAAATCAAGGATGCTTGACAAGAAATGCGCCCTGATCACCGACGGCAGGTTTTCGGGCGGAACATCAGGACTATCGGTCGGACACGTATCGCCGGAAGCTGCTGCAGGAGGTGAAATAGCGCTTATCCGTAACGGCGACATAATTGAAATCGATGTTAAAACAAGGAAGATCAATGTCAGCCTGACTGATGAGGAACTTGAAATCAGAAGAAAGGAAGAAAAACTGAAGGGAAAATATGCCTTCAGTCCTGAAGCAAGAAAAAGAGAAATCCCTTCCTCGCTTAAAGCCTACGCAAAAATGGTTAGCTCAGCCGACAGGGGAGCGGTCAGGATTATATAAACAAACATTTAGGAATTCAGGATTTAATTAATATGCTAATCACAGTCAGATGAAGACAAAGAAAGAAAAGGAAAAGCTCGCGGGGGGCGCTAATGGCGTTGAGACCATCACTGGTGCCGAGGCCATCCTCAGGAGTCTGGTGGAAGAAGGGGCTGATACCATTTTCGGCTATCCCGGGGGCGCGATAATGCCTGTTTACGACAAACTCCTTGATTATCAGGAAAAGCTTCAGCACATACTGACGCGTCATGAGCAGGGTGCCGCGCATGCTGCACAGGCTTATGCCATGGTAACAGGGAAGCCGGGTGTATGCTTTGCCACTTCCGGGCCCGGGGCTACAAATCTTATAACGGGCATTGCCAATGCCTACCTCGATTCCGTTCCGATGGTATTCATCACCGCCCAGGTGGTTTCAAATCTTATCGGTACCGATGCTTTCCAGGAGACTGATATAATAGGCGTTTCAATGCCCGTGACCAAGTGGAATGCCCAGGTAAAAAAAGCAAAGGATATACCGGAGACACTTGCCAAAGCTTTTTTCATTGCACGTACAGGCAGGCCGGGTCCGGTCCTCATCGACATTACAAAGGATGCCCAGATTGAAAAGCTGGAATTCAAATACATCAAATGCAATTACCTGAGAAGCTATAATCCCAACCTGCCGTTGCGGACAAGGGCAATCGAGTCGGCAGCCATCATGATAAACCATGCCGAGAAACCCCTTATACTTGCAGGTCACGGGGTTCTTATCTCCGGGGCGGAAAAGGAACTCCTTCAGTTTGCTGAAAAAACAGGGATACCCGTGGCACTCACACTATTAGGACTTTCTGCTTTTCCCACGGCGCACAGGCTTTACACGGGTTTTATCGGGATGCATGGAAATTACGCCCCCAATATCCTCACGAACGAAGCCGATCTGATAATCGCGATAGGAATGCGCTTCGACGACAGGGTAACCGGCAATCTGAAGAAATATGCAAAAAACGCAAGGATCATTCATATCGAGATCGATGATGCTGAGTTAAATAAGAATGTCACGGTCGATCTTGAGATAAACAATGACGCGCGTGAGGTTCTCAAATACCTTATCCCCCTTGTCAGTGAAAAGAATCACGAGAACTGGATAAGGGAATTCCGGATCCTCGACAGAACAGAAAACGAAAAAGTCATAAAACCCGAGACCAGGCCTGAAGAAGGTGAAATAAAGATGGGGGAAGTAATAAGACTTGTTTCCGAACTTACCGGGGGCGATGCCATTGTAGTAACCGACGTTGGACAGAATCAGATGTCGGCGGCACGTTACTTTAAATTTACCAATCCCAACAGTCTTGTTACATCGGGAGGTATGGGAACCATGGGTTTCGGTCTGCCGGCAGCCATCGGCGCGAAAGTGGGAAGACCGGAAAAACAGGTTATTGCCTTTATCGGCGACGGAGGATTCCAGATGACCATCCAGGAACTTGGCACCATACTTCATTTTGGAATGGCTGTCAAGCTTGTAATACTCAACAATGAATTCCTGGGAATGGTCAGGCAGTGGCAGGACATGTTCTTTTCAAAGCGCTATGCATCCACCGAGCTTGTCAATCCCGATTTCGTAACTATCGCGAAAGCCTATGGAATTCCGGCAGGAACAGTATCGGAAAGGAAGGATCTGAAGAAATCGCTGGAAGAGATGCTTAATGCTGCCGGGCCCTATATCCTCGAAGTAAAAATCGACAGGGAGGCCAACGTTCTGCCCATGATTGAACCCGGAGCCTCAGTTTCGGAAATCACGCTTACATATTAACGGAGCAACCAGATATACTGATTGAAATTATGAATACACAGGAATTTACAATATCACTCTTTTCGGAAGACCATATAGGGATAATGAGCCAGATTACCATAATCCTCACGAGAAGGCAGATAAATATTGAAAGCATAACGGCTTCGGAATCTGCCGTGAAAGGAGTTCAGATTCTGACTCTGGTGGTAAGGACAAGTCCCGAGATGGTCCAGAAGGTGGTAAAACAAATGCAGAAGATAGTTGAGGTTCTCAAGGTTTTTGTTCACACCTCCGACGAGATCATTTACCAGGAAGTTGCACTCTATAAGGTAAGGACCAAGGGTTTGATGTCGGGAGATCTTATCGATCGTATTGTCCGCGATCATAATGCCCGTATCCTCGAGGTTCACCCCGAGTTTATGGTGATAGAAAGGACAGGTCACAAGTCGCAGATCTACGATCTCCTTCATCTGCTTGAACCCGCGGGTGTTCTTCAGTTTGTACGTTCGGGCAGGGTTGCCATAACCAAGCAGGTCAAGGAACTGCATGCCTATCTTGAGGAAATGGATCAGGCTAACCATGAAAGACCCGGCAATTACGAATCCTTTGGCTGACAGCGGTAACAGCTTAACGGTATGGATCAAGGAACAGACATATAATAAACTTAACATAAAACTAATATCATGGCAAAAATCGATTTTGGCGGAATTCTTGAAGATGTTGTAACAAGAGAAGAATTCACTCTGGAAAAAGCACGCGAAGTACTTAAAAATGAAACCATAGCAGTTATAGGCTATGGTGTTCAGGGACCTGCCCAGGCCCTTAACATGAAAGACAACGGGATTAACGTGATCGTGGGTCAGGCTCCCGAATTCAAGGCCGACTGGGACAAGGCAGTGGCAGACGGTTTTGTTCCCGGCAAGACTCTTTTCGATGTAGACGAAGCAGCCAAAAAGGCTACAATAATTCAGTACCTTGTTTCAGATGCCGCCCAGAGGATATTGTGGCCCAGGATCAAGCCCTGCCTCAAAGAAGGAGACGCCCTGTACTTCTCCCACGGATTTTCAATCACTTACAAGGAACACACGGGAGTTGTCCCGCCTGAAAACATTGATGTTATCCTTTGTGCCCCCAAGGGTTCGGGCAGAAGTGTCAGGAGGAATTTCCTGGCCGGCGCCGGTATCAACTCCAGCTATTCGGTATTTCAGGACTTTACCGGCAGGGCGAATGAGCGTATTCTGGCTCTCGGCATAGCAATCGGATCGGGCTATCTTTTCCCGACAACTTTCGAAAAGGAAGTATATTCCGACCTTACAGGCGAGCGGGGTGTTCTCATGGGAGCTCTTGCCGGTATCATAGATGCCCAGTACCAGGTGCTTCGCGAAAACGGGCATTCCCCGTCGGAAGCCTTTAACGAAACCGTTGAAGAACTGACTCAGAGCCTTATAAGGCTTGTTGACGAAAAGGGAATGGACTGGATGTACTCGAATTGCAGTGCAACAGCCCAGCGCGGTGCACTTGACTGGCGTCCGAAATTCATGGAGGCCACTCTTCCCGTTTTCAAGGATCTTTACAAAAAAGTCAAATCGGGAGAAGAATGCGTGAGGGTTCTTCAGTCGACAAGCATGCCTAACTACAAGCAGTTACTTGATGCCGAGCTGGCAGAGCTTGGGAATTCGGAACTGTGGAGGACCGGGGCGGCAGTAAGAAAGCTGAGGCCCGGAAAGGAGTAATAATCAAATAATACCAATTACAAATGGGAGAAAAAGTATACATCTTCGACACAACTCTCCGCGACGGAGAGCAGGTGCCCGGCTGCCAGCTGAATACGGTGGAAAAGATACAGGTGGCAAAGGCGCTTGAAGCCCTGGGTGTCGACATTATCGAATCAGGCTTCCCTATTTCCAGCCCGGGCGATTTCAAATCGGTGGTGGAAATCTCAAAAGCTGTTACGAATCCGGTGATCTGCGCTCTGACGAGAGCAGTGAAAAAGGATATAGAAGTAGCAGCCGAATCGCTTCAGTATGCAAAAAGAAAGCGGATCCATACGGGAATCGGCACTTCTCACTTTCATATAAAATACAAGTTAAGGACAACTCCCGAGGAGATACTGAAAAGGGCGGTGGATGCTGTCAAATACGCGAAAAAGTTCGTGGAGGATGTCGAGTTTTACGCGGAGGATGCAGGCAGGAGCGACAACGAATTCCTGGCAAAGGTGATACAGGCTGTGATCAAGGCAGGAGCAACAGTTGTAAACATCCCCGACACCACAGGTTATTGCCTTCCTGAGGAATACGGCGCAAAGATCAGATATCTCATTGAGAATGTGAATAATATCAACAAGGCGATAATATCCACCCACTGCCACAATGATCTTGGGATGGCAACGGCCAATACTATCATGGGAGTGATTAACGGCGCCCGTCAGGTTGAAGTGACCATCAACGGTATCGGAGAGAGGGCCGGCAACACTTCGCTAGAGGAGGTGGCTATGATAATAAAGAGCCACCATTCCATGAAGCTCAAAACCGATATCAATTCTAAACTGATATTCAGCACCAGCAGACTGGTTTCCAACCTGATGAGCATGCCTGTTCAGGCCAACAAGGCAATAGTGGGAAGGAATGCATTTGCCCACTCTTCAGGCATACACCAGGACGGTGTCCTCAAATACAGGGAGAATTACGAGATAATCGATCCCAATGAAGTGGGCATCAAGGAATCGTCGATAATACTGACGGCGCGAAGCGGCAGGGCTGCCCTGAATCACAGGCTTGAAGAGCTGGGATTCTCCTTCGGAAAGGAAGAACTGGATGATATATACCACAGGTTCCTTAATCTTGCCGACAGGAAGAAGGAGATAAATGATGAAGATCTCAGGATACTGTCGGGTGAGGTTTTCGCGGGTGAAAAGGCGATGAAGCTCGAGAATCTTCAGGTTACCTGCGGCAAATCGGCAATTCCGGTTGCTACTGTGGGTGTCCGGATCAACGGGGAAGTCCATATGGCAACAGCCTCGGGCAACGGGCCGATCGACGCGGCCTTCACGGCCGTGAAGCAGCTCATAAGCAAGACTGTGCACCTCGAGGAGTTCCTTATCCAGGCAATAACGAAAGGAAGTGACGATATCGGGAAGGTCCATATTCAGATCGACCATGAAGGCAAGATCTATTATGGATTTTCTGCAAACACTGATATCGTAACAGCCGCGGTGGAAGCATTTATTGACGCAGTATCCAAAATAAAATAATCCTTAATGGAGCCAAAAACACTATTTGACAAGATATGGGATTCCCATGTAGTCCAGTCGGTGGAAAAGGGACCGGATATACTTTATATCGACCAACACTTCATTCATGAAGTAACAAGTCCGCAGGCCTTTAACGGTCTCAGGAAAAGAGGCATACCCGTTTTCAGGCCTGAACGGACTCTTGCAACCGCCGATCACAATATTCCCACGAAGGATCAGGACGAGCCCATCAGGAATGAACTCTCGAGGAATCAGGTTGACCGGCTGACCGAGAATTGCCGCGACTTTGGCATAGAGTATTTCGGCCTGAATCATCCCTCAAACGGCATTGTTCACGTCATTGGTCCGGAGCTGGGCTATACCCGGCCGGGAATGACCATCGTATGCGGCGACAGCCATACATCGACGCATGGAGCTTTCGGTGCGGTGGCTTTCGGCATAGGTACAAGCGAAGTAGAGATGGTACTTGCAACCCAGTGCATCCTTCAGCCCAAACCCGGGAAAATGAGGATAAGCGTTAACGGCAAACTGGGCAAGGGGGTTACGGCCAAGGATGTGATAATGTATATTATCTCTCAGATCTCGACCGGCGGGGCTACCGGATATTTTGTCGAGTATGCAGGCTCCGTCATAAGGGATCTGAGCATGGAAGGAAGGATGACCGTGTGCAACATGAGCATTGAGATGGGAGCCAGAGGCGGACTTATTGCACCCGATAACAAAACCATGAATTATCTTAAGGACCTGACTTCCTTCCCTCGCGGATTTGACTGGGAAGCTCTTCTCACCCAATGGAATAGTTTTAAAAGCGATCCCGGAGCAGTATTCGACCGTGAGCTTCAGTTCGATGGAAGCCTGATCAGGCCGATGATTACCTACGGAACCAATCCGGGTATGGGAATGGCAATCGATGATTCCATTCCGGAAATCGGCGACATAAAGGCCGAGGATGCTCCTTCCTTCCTCAAATCGCTTGATTACATGGGTTTCAAACCCGGGATGAAGCTATTGGGGCATCCTGTCGACTATGTCTTTGTCGGAAGCTGCACCAACGGACGTATTGAAGACCTGAGGGAATTTGCCCGGATTGTTAAGGGAAGGAAAAAAGCTCCGGGGGTTACCGCTCTTATAGTACCCGGATCAAAAGCGGTTGAAAAGCAGGCGATAAGCGAGGGTATAAACAGCATTCTGCAAAAGGCCGGATTTGAGTTGAGGCAGCCCGGATGTTCATCATGTCTTGCCATGAACGAAGACAAGATTCCCCCGGGAAAGTATGCTGTTTCAACCACCAACAGGAATTTTGAGGGCCGCCAGGGACCGGGTTCAAGAACCCTGCTGGCCAGTCCGCTGGTTGCCGCTGCTGCCGCCATCACCGGGAAACTGAGCGATCCCCGCGAATTCATCCGCTAAAACCATAAAAAGGAGAAGAAATGTCAAAAGAAAAATTCACACTGCTTGAATCAACATGCGTCCCCCTTCCGTTCGAGAATATTGATACGGATCAGATCATCCCCGCGAGGTTTCTGAGCGCCACATCGAGGGAAGGCTTCGGGGAAAACCTGTTCCGCGACTGGCGCTATGACAAGTCGGGAAACAAGAATATGGAATTCGTTATGAATAATCCACTCTTCGGTGGAAAGATACTGATTGCAGGAAAAAACTTCGGCAGCGGATCAAGCAGGGAGCATGCCGTATGGGCAATTCACGACTACGGATTCAGGGCCGTGGTCTCAAGCTTTTTCGCCGACATCTTCAGGAACAACGCGCTTAACAACGGCCTGCTTCCGGTTGTTGTGCCTGAGAAATTCCTCGACAAGCTGATGGATCTGGTCAGCAATGATCCCACCCAGAAAGTTAGTATTGATCTTGAAAACCAGGTCATTTCAATAAGTCCCGGGGGCGATTCAGTGCAGTTTGAAATAAATCCTTATAAAAAGGAATGCCTTCTGAAGGGGCTTGATGATATAGATTATCTTCTTTCAAGGAAAGACCAGATCATAGCATTTGAAACAGCTAAAACGGCAAAAGATGAGGATTGAGATAATGGACACCACCCTCAGGGATGGTGAACAAATGCAGGGTATTTCATACACTCCGGTCGAGAAACTTCACATAGCGGCATTTTTGCTGAAAGAAGTAAAAGTCGACCGCATTGAGGTTGCTTCGGCGAGGGTCTCAACAGGGGAAGCTGAAGCGCTTAAAATGATTACCAGATGGGCCCGGCGCAATGATCTCCTGGATAAGGTGGAAGTTCTTGGATTTATTGACGGGGATATTTCATTGAAATGGATTCATGACGCGGGAGGGAAAGTTATTAATCTTCTCTGCAAGGGATCATTAAGACATCTCGAGAAACAACTTTGCAAGACACCCGAACAGCATGTAAATGATATCAGGAATATTATCCACGGGGCTGAAAAACTTGATATGCAGGTTAATATATACCTTGAAGACTGGTCGAACGGGATGATTTCCTCGGAAGATTATGTATTCTACATGCTCGACGAGCTGAAGGCTGACAGGATTGAAAGATTCATGCTGCCTGACACGCTTGGCATACTTAATCCGGATCAGACGCATTCCTTCTGCAGGAAGATGGTAGAAAGGTATCCCTCTCTCAAATTCGATTTCCATCCGCACAACGATTACGACCTGGCCGTGGCAAATGTTTATGAAGCGGTAAAGGCAGGTATCAGGGGAGTTCATACAACAATTAACGGACTGGGAGAAAGGGCCGGCAATGCCCCGCTCGCGAGCGTTATCGGTGTCCTGCACGATCAGCTTGGAGCTATAACCGGCATCAACGAATTTGAGATAACCAAGGTAAGCAAGATAGTTGAGACATTCAGCGGGATAAGAGTGCCTGTAAACAAGCCGGTGGTTGGCGAGAATGTTTTCACTCAGACTTCCGGGGTTCATGCCGACGGTGACTCAAAAGACAAGCTTTATTACAATAACCTTTTGCCCGAAAGATTCGGAAGGAAAAGGAAATATGCCCTTGGGAAACAATCGGGAAAAGCAACTATCAGGAAAAACCTTGAGGAATTCGGCCTCAATCTGAACCCTGAATCGCTTGCAAAAGTTACACAACGCGTTATTGAGCTTGGCGATAAGAAGGAGAACGTGACGCCGGAGGATCTTCCTTTCATCATATCCGATGTTCTGGGAAACGACAGGAGCAACTTCAAAATATTCATTAAAAACTATTCCCTGTCGCTCTCATACGGTTTGAAACCCTTCGCCAGCGTTCAGATCGAGATTGACGGAAATCTTTACCAGGAAACCTCTTCCGGCGACGGTCAGTACGACGCGTTCATGAAGGCGCTCAGAGTGATCTACGACAGGCTGGGGAAAGAACTGCCCGCCCTCACCGATTACGAAGTGTCGATACCGCCGGGAGGAAAAACCGATGCCCTCGTCGAGACTGTCATAACCTGGAATTTCAGGAACAGGGAATTCAGAACAAAGGGACTTGACGGCGACCAGACCGAATCGGCGATCAAGGCTACGGAGAAAATGCTTAATATTGTCGAGAACCATGAGATCAGGATCGGCGATACTATATTTGTAAACAACCATTATGCATGATAAACTGAAACATTAACCTTATGGAAAGAACATACAATATTGCAACCATACCCGGTGACGGGACCGGACCGGAGGTGGTCAGGGAAGGCAGGAAGGTGCTTGAGGCTGCTGCTGCCAAATACGGATTCAGACTCAATTTTGAGGAGTTTGATTTCGGAGGCGAACGTTATCTGAGGACAGGTGAAGTCCTCCCCGATTCAGCCACGGAGGAACTGAGGAAATTCGACTCAATCTATCTTGGAGCTATTGGTCATCCCGATGTAAAACCCGGGATTCTGGAGAAGGGAATTCTTCTCAGGCTGCGATTTGAACTGGATCAGTACATTAATCTGAGGCCTGTTAAACTGTATCCCGGCGTAGCCACTCCCCTAAAAGACAAAGGTCCGGAGCATATTGATTATGTGGTTGTAAGGGAAAACACCGGAGATGTTTACACGGGAAGCGGCGGAGTAAATATGAAAGGCAGTCCTCACGAAGTTGCCATGCAGATAATGGTTTACAACAGGACGCAGGTCGACAGGTGTCTCAGGTACGCTTTCGAGTACACGCGCAAGCGAAATAAAAGAAAAACTCTTGCCCTCTGCGGCAAAACGAATGTACTGACATACGTGTTTGACCTCTGGGAGAGGGCGTTTCATGAAATGGGGCAGGCAGAATATCCCGATATCAAAAGGGAATACTACCATGTGGACGCCACCTGCATGTGGATGGTCAAGAACCCTGAATGGTTTGATGTAATTGTGACAACAAACATGTTCGGTGACATTATTACCGATCTGGGCGCCATCACCCAGGGAGGGATGGGCATCGCGGCCGGGGGCAATATCAATCCTCATGGAGTGTCGATGTTTGAGCCTATCGGAGGATCTGCCCCGAAATATACCGGAATGAATATAATCAATCCGCTGGCTGCAATAGCATGCGGCGGGATGATGCTGGAACATCTCGGGGAAACTGAGGCTGCCGCAGCCGTTGAAAATGCCATCATGCATGTAACGGCTCACAGGCTGAAAGATCTGGCTGCAGGCAAGATGGGTTATTCCACCTCCGAAGTGGGCGATCTGGTAGCTGAAACGGTGTAATTCATCTTAGAGCCTCTGCAATTACAGGAATTAAGTTTTTTCTGAATTTTTACAGGAATTATTAATTTTTACATATCTTTGCATTCAAAATTATAAATAATGGCATCAGAAAGGTTACATTATCACCATCTTCTTTCCTGACTCAGGCGAGCCGAAGGTGAATTGTAGCCCTTTATAACTTCTAACCCGTCTGAGCATATCAGGCGGGTTTTTTTATTTGCCGGGAATGCTCCGATAAAAAACGAAAGAAAATGAACAGGCTGAAAATTGCCATCCAGAAAAAGGGACGGCTTAGTGAAAACTCCCACAAGCTTCTGCAGGAATGCGGGATAAAATTTTCGAACGGCGCTGATGTCCTCAAAACCAGTGCCTCAAACTATCCTGTCGACATATTGTTCCTGAGGGATGACGACATACCCCAGTATGTGGAGCAACAGGTTGCCGATATAGGGATACTTGGAGAAAACATAGTGTTTGAAAAAAACAGGGATGTGGAAATCCTTGATCAGCTGGGCTTTGCTCATTGCCGCCTCAGTCTGGCCATCCCGAAGGAAGAGACCTATACAGGCCCGGGCTGGTTTATGAACAAAAAGATAGCAACCAGTTATCCGGAGCTTCTCAGCCGCTACCTGGCGGAAAACAATCTGACTGCCGGCATCGAAGAGATCAGCGGAAGCGTGGAGATAGCGCCCGGGATTGGTCTGGCCGATGCTGTCTGCGACATTGTAAGCTCGGGAAGCACACTAATGACAAACGGGCTGAAAGAGGTGGAAGTACTTCTTAAAAGCCAGGCGGTTGTGATAGCAAACAGGAATCTCGACGAGGAAAAAAGAAAAATTCTCGGGAAACTGTTGTTCAGGATCCGCGCGGTAAGGAATGCCCGTGAAAACAAGTACATTCTTCTTAATGCACCGCGGGAATCGCTGCATGAGATATGCAGGATACTTCCGGGTATAAAAAGTCCCACCATCCTTCCTCTCGAGGAAAAAGGCTGGTGCAGCATCCACTCCGTGGTGAAGGAAGATGAGTTCTGGGAACGGATTGACCAGCTCAGAAATGCCGGTGCACAGGGGATTCTCGTAATACCCATCGAAAAGATGATAGTATGATGGAAGTGATCATACAGCCCGGAAGAGACAGCTGGGAGGCGCTGTGCAAAAGGCCGTCAGCAGACAGGCCGGAACTCCAATCGCGGGTAGCCGGAATACTAAGGCAGGTAAAGGATTACGGCGACAGGGCCCTGATAGAGCTTACTGAAAAATTCGAAGGATGCCGGCCGGACGACCTGAAAGTCACTGAAGAAGAGATTCGGTCCACTGCCTGCCTGGTTACTGATGAGCTGAAGGAAGCGATAAAAACGGCACAGGCAAATATTTCAAAGTTCCATGAGGCTCAGCTTCGGGAAGAAGCTGTCATAGAAACCTCCCCGGGTGTCAGGTGCTGGCGGAAAATTGTTCCCATCAATCGTGTCGGTCTGTACATACCCGGAGGAACGGCGCCCCTGTTTTCCACGGTGCTTATGCTTGCAGTTCCGGCCCGTATCGCCGGATGCCCTGAAATAATTCTATGCACTCCCCCCGACAAGAGGGGCAATATCAATCCGCTTATCCTATATGCTGCCCTGGTTTCAGGAGTGACCCGGATATTCAGGGCGGGAGGGGCACAGGCCATAGCCGCGATGGCTTACGGTACCGAAACCGTTCCCAGGGTAGACAAGATATTCGGGCCCGGCAACCAGTATGTAACAAAGGCCAAGGAACTGGTACAGGCTGAAGGAACTGCAATTGACATACCGGCCGGTCCGAGTGAAGTACTGGTCATAGCCGACCGGACTTCAGATCCCTCCTTTGTCGCCGCCGATCTGCTTTCACAGGCTGAACACGGCGCCGACAGCCAGGTAATCCTTCTTTCCGATTCCCAGGAACTTATTGATGCAGTGATAGCTGAAATGCAAAAGCAGGTTTTGCTCCTGCCTCGGAAGGAAATTGCACTTCTTGCTCTTCAGAACAGCCGTTCAATACTGTTCAACTCGCTGGACGAATGCATCGAATTCAGCAACGAGTATGCCCCCGAACACCTTATTATTTCAACATCCGATCCCGCGGCCCTGGCATCCGGGGTAAGCTGTGCCGGTTCGGTTTTTCTGGGGAAATACAGCTGCGAAAGCGCGGGCGATTATGCCTCGGGGACCAATCACACACTGCCGACGGCAGGATATGCCAGAAGTTACGGAGGAGTGTCAGCCGAATCATTTGTTAAAAAAATAACATTCCAGGAAATCGATGCCGGGGGAATCCGTTTGCTCGGACCGGTGATCGAAAGAATGGCAGAAGCCGAACAGTTGCAGGCTCACGGGAATGCAGTGTCAATAAGACTTAAATCTCTTGAAAATGACTGATATCGATATCCTTGTAAGGGAAAATATAAAAGCTCTCAGCCCCTACTCATGCGCGAGGGATGAGTTCAGCGGCAGCGAGGGAACCTTTCTCGACGCCAATGAAAGCCCTTTCGGCAGCCTTAACAGGTATCCCGATCCCTACCAGCGAAAGCTCAAGGAAAAGATAAGCACCATCAAGGATATGCCTCCCGGATCGATCTTCCTTGGCAACGGAAGCGATGAAATAATTGATCTGTGCTTCAGAATATTCTGCAAGCCCGGAACCGACAGTGCCCTTATCTTCCCCCCTACCTACGGGATGTACGAAGTGGCTGCAGAAATCAACGATGTGAAACTGGTAAGAGTTCCCCTTACAGAGGATTTCCAGATCGACACTGAGGAAGCCCTTAAGGCTCTCAACGACCGGTCAATCAAACTGGTAATCATCTGCTCGCCGAACAATCCGACAGGAAATGCAATGAAAGCTTCCGATATTGAACTGATAGTCAAAAGTTTCAGGGGGATTGTACTTATCGATGAGGCTTACAGTGATTTCTCGGTACACAAGTCATTCAGGGGGCTGACAGCTGCCTGCGGGAACCTTATAGTGATGCAGACTTTCAGCAAGGCGATGGGCATGGCTGCAGCCAGGATTGGCATGGCATTTATGAATCCTCAGCTGCTGACATATTTCAATAAGGTCAAAGCACCCTACAATATCAGCACCATCAATCAGCGGGCTGCACTGAATTGTCTTTCGCGCTGTGAACTTGTAAGAAAAAGGATAAGTATTATTCTGAAGGAAAGGGAAAGACTTGCCGGGGCTCTCGAAAAAATCGCCGTAATTGAAAAAGTGTATCCCTCCGATGCCAATTTCCTTCTGGTCAGAACGGCAGATGCCGACAGGATCTACTCGGAACTTCAAAAAATGAACATAATCGTTAGGAACAGGAACAAGATTATCAGGGGATGCATCAGGATAACCGTGGGCACGAGAAAGGAGAACAACATTCTTCTCAAGGCCCTCAGAAATATCAGTTTATGAAGAAGACATTGTTTATCGACAGGGATGGCACCATTCTGGCTGAACCTGCCAACGGGTTTGCCGCCTCCCTGGAGGAATTCAGCTTCCTTCCGGGTGTTATCACTGCATTGTCAAAGATAGTCAGGGAGACTGATTATGAACTTGTTATGTACACAAACCAGGATGTTCCCGGAACAGATATTTTCCATGAGGAGATGTTCGGGCCCACGCATAACAAGATGTTGCAGATCCTTAAAAATGAAGGAGTTATTTTTGCCGAGGTATTCATCCACCGGTCCCGGACTGAAGACAACTCATCCTCAGTGAAAGCGGGAATTGCCATACCGGCCGGATACCTGGCCCGGGGGATTGACCTGGAATCTTCGTATGTCATTGGCGACAGGGTAAGCGATCTCGAACTTGCCCGCGAGCTGGGCTGCCGGGCAATATTCTTCAGCGGGAAGCCCGACCCACTTGCCGTCTACAATACAACAGACTGGAATGATATTTACAATTTCCTCAGGTCGAAGCCCCGGCTCGCGAGCCTGAGCCGGAAGACAAAAGAGACATCCATCGAACTTCAGCTTAATCTCGACGGTTCGGGAAAATGCAATATCAGTACCGGAATAGGCTTTTTCGATCATATGCTTGAGCAGATACCCCGACATGGAGGATTCGATATCAGTCTCAGGGCGGAGGGAGACCTGAATGTTGATCAGCATCACACCATCGAGGATGTGGCCATCGTGCTGGGTGAGGGATTTTCTGCGGCTCTGGGAATCAAGAAAGGAATTGAAAGGTATGGCTTCCTTCTCCCGATGGACGACTCCCTTGCCCGGACAGCAATTGATTTCGGAGGCCGCCCCTGGTTGATCTGGGATGTTCCCCTTTCAGGTCCGACAGTAGGCGGAGTGCCCTCAGAGATGTTCTTTCATTTCTTCAAGTCGTTCAGCGACAGTGCAAAATGCAACCTTAACATCCGGGCGGACGGCGACAACGATCATCACAAGGTGGAGGCCGTGTTCAAATCATTTGCCCGGGCTGTTAAATCGGCAGTGAGCAGGACAGGAAAATATGATCTGCCGTCAACCAAGGGAACCTTATGATTGTTCTTCTGAAATACAATACCGGGAACATCCGGCCGGTACGGAATGCACCGCTCTGCCTGCTTATGATTAAAAATTTTAATGCATCATGAGGATTATAGTAGCCCTTGATATCATTGGAGGAAAGTGTGTTAGACTTTCAAAAGGAGATTTCTCAACAAAAAAGGTTTACAGCAGCGATCCTGTTGAAGTAGCCCGCCAGGTAGAGGATCACGGGATCAGGTATATTCACCTTGTCGACCTCGACGGGGCATTGAACAAGTGCATTACCAACCTCAATATCCTCGAAAGGATTGCATCTTCCACCTCACTCAAAATAGATTTCGGAGGCGGAATACGCTCATCCCGCGATCTAAGGGACGCCTTTAACAGCGGTGCAAGCCAGGTTACCTGCGGAAGCATCTCGGTCACGAACAAACCCCTTGTGCTCGAATGGCTAAAGGAATGGGGTGACGAGAAAATCATTCTCGGAGCCGATTCGGTGAACCGGAAGGTGGCCACGGAAGGATGGACGGAGAAATCCGGATCGGACATTATTGATTTCATAACCGGATACAGGGAAAAGGGGATAAAGTATGCCATCTGCACCGATATCGACAAGGATGGAATGATGCAGGGACCATCGACCGATCTATACCGGGAGATACTTGGCATAGCCGGACTGAAACTTATTGCCAGCGGGGGGATCACTACCGTCGGCGACCTCGAAACTTTGTCCTCCATCGGCTGCGAAGGAGCCATCGTGGGCAAAGCGCTATACGAAGGAGTTCTTGATCTTAAAGATATTACACGCTTATGCTTAAAAAAAGAATAATCCCCTGTCTTGACATAAAGGAGGGACGAACCGTTAAAGGAGTGAATTTCGCGGATATCCGCGATGCCGGCGACCCTATTGAGCTGGCACAGAAATATGTGGAACAAAAGGCCGATGAGCTGGTATTCCTGGATATCACGGCAACAATCGAAAAAAGGAAAACTTTTGCAGAGCTGGTTGGCGAGATAGCTGCCGCGATCAGGCTGCCCTTCACTGTCGGAGGGGGTATTGCGTCAATTGACGATGCAGCCCTGCTCTTGAACGCCGGTGCCGGCAAGGTAAGCATCAACACAGCTGCATTTCTTGATCCGGGGCTCATAAGTGCTATTGCAAAGAAGTTCGGCAGTCAGCGCGTAACAGTTGCAATCGATACCCGCTTTGACGGCAGGGACTGGATGGTTTACATAAATGCCGGGAACACTCCCACCCCGCTAAGGGCGGCAGAATGGGCGATAAGGGCGGAGAGGCAGGGCGCCGGGGAAATATTGCTCACATCGATGGATGCCGACGGTACAAAAGCAGGCTATTCAATAGAAGTGACAAGGGAAGTCAGCAAGTGCGTGAGCATTCCGGTTATTGCATCAGGCGGAGCCGGTTCAATGGAACATTTCAGGGAAGTATTCATGGAGACCGGCTGCAGTGCTGCCCTTGCTGCAAGCATCTTCCACTATGGCGAGGTATCGATACCCGGGCTCAAGGAATACCTTTCAGAAAAAGGGATAGCGGTACAGCACTGACAACTGCCTGCATGACAGTATTTTAATAAACCAGGATGAATTATGACAAATATCGACTTCAAAAAAGGGAACGGACTTGTACCGGCAATAATCCAGGACAACAGCACGCTTCAGGTACTGATGGCAGGATACATGAATGAAGAAGCCTACAACAAAACCGTCAGTGAAGGCAGGGTCACCTTTTACAGCAGGAGCAAAAAACGTTTATGGACCAAGGGGGAGACATCGGGCAATTATCTTATTGTTAATAATATAACAACAGACTGTGACAATGACGCCCTGCTTATCAAGGTCAGTCCGGCAGGACCCGTATGTCACACGGGAAGCAAATCCTGCTTTGGTACTGAACTTTCAAAGGGTTTTATCTACCAGCTCGAGAACATTATCAGCCGGCGAATTGATGGTAATGCAGAAGCCTCATACACCAACCAGCTTTATAGAAAAGGAATAAATAAAGTGGCTCAGAAAGTAGGAGAAGAAGCCATTGAGCTGGTAATCGAAGCAAAGGACGACAATACTGAGCTCTTCAAAAATGAAGCTGCCGATCTTCTCTACCATTTTCTAATTCTTCTGAAAACCAGGAATGTTGCTTTTGAAGATATTGAGGAAGTACTTAGGGAACGGCACGCGGCGCGAGGTTAGCAGAGCGGGGTCTTGCGGTCCTGCGGTCCTGCGGTCTTGCGGTCCTGCGGTCCTGCGGTCTTGCGGTCTTGCGGTCCTGCGGTCGTGCAGTCTCTTTCTATGTATCTGGCTGTCAGAAATAAGACCTTAAACCATGTTATAACATTGTTATAACGTACCAGTACGCGGTACAGGGTATTCTTTTGTTGACCCGCCGCGTGCCGTTCTTCCGCCCTGTGCTCTGCGCTCTGCGCCCTGTGCTTTTGCCGCGTGCCGCTCGCCGCAAGCCGCCAGCCGCTCTTCCGCCCTGTGCCCTGTGTCATTGTTTTGCTCCCCTGCAGCATCCTCGTTGGTTCTTTACCCCCTTCCCAACCTTCCCCCAGGGGTGAAGGAGCAAGAGAATTCTGCTAATATTGGAAAGGAATACGAACTTCAATGCTTAATATAACAAATTGAACAACAACATCCATTGGAAGAAGCCTTTCCCCCCTGGGGGAAACGGGAAAGGGGGTATGTTACCGCAGTGGGTAAGTGACTGCAGAGGATAACAAAAAAGAGGGTACGTGAATGCAGTGTGAAACAAGAATGCAGGTAAGTGAAAGTAAGAGGTTCGAGGTTTAGCGTTCAGTTTAGTTCAGCGTTTAGCGTTCAGGGTAGTCAATTGCTTCATTGTATGAGACCTGCATGACCTGCACGACTTGCAAGACAATGTATCATGTATTATAGGCGATGTTAAAACAATTGGCAATTATCAATGAACAATTAACAATTAGTAAATGATGCAAGGTTCAGGAGACTAAGAGACGAGGGACTGCAAGACCGCAAGACTGCAAGACTGCAAGACCGCAAGACTGCAAGACCGCAAGACTGCAAGACCGCAAGACTGCAAGACCTGCCCCTGTGCCCCCCGCCCTGTGCTTTTGCCGCGTGCCGCTCGCCGCAAGCCGCCAGCCGTTCCTCCGCCCTGTGCTACTTTTATAATTTTTTCTTAATATTTTATTTGTTTATTAAAAATCTGTATTAATTTTGTAAGTCAATAAGGCGAAAAAATGAATTTTATATACAACTATATCTCCGCTTATTTTTACTTCTTCTTTTATTACAGGAAGTAACAGGGGATTTTTGTATACATAACGACATAAGATATGCAGGCAAGGGTCCCCAAAAGGGACCCTTCCTGTTTTAAACAGGGTGGATAAAATGAAAATAGCAATTCAGGGAGAAAAGGGATGTTTCCACGAGATGGCTGCAAGGCAGTATTTCAGCAATGAGGATGTTGAGATTGTTCCCTGCTCCACTTTCGACATGACGCTGAACTCGGTAAAGGAAGGCCGGGCAGCTCTGGCAATGATGGCTATCGAGAATGCGAGGTCGGGAAGCATACTATACAACTACAGCCTCATAAGGGAATCGGGGCTTCATATCCTGGGAGAACATAACCTCAGGATTGTGCAGAATCTGATGGCAATGCCCGGACAAACGATGAAGGACATCCGGCAAATCAGGTCTCACCCGATAGCCCTTGCACAATGCATGATTTTCCTGAACCAGTATCCCGAAATTACCCTGGTTGAGGCTGATGACACAGCATCAAGCGCACGTCTGATCGCTGAAGGCAGGCTGAAAAATACGGCTGCAATTGCATCAAGGAGCGCGGCAGAGATCTACGGACTTGAAATCATAGCAGAAGGAATAGAGACATTCAAAAAGAATTACACCCGCTTCCTTGTTATCGGAAGCCACGACACCGGGAATCAAACGGGAAACAAGATGTCAGTCTGCTTTGCTACCGACCACATGCCGGGATCACTCGCCAGGGTTCTTGTCAAACTGGCTGAAATGAACGTCAACCTGTCAAAGATCCAGTCGGTGCCAAGGCTAAACGGGGAATGGGAATACATGTTCTATCTCGATCTGGAGCTTCCTGCCGATCCCGACATAGAAGCCATCATGTCGACGCTCGCGAAGTATACAAGCAACCTGGAAGTACTTGGAATTTACAATAAAGGAGAAATGCTATATGAAAGTTAAACCTGCAGACAGGACCAACAGTGTCCGTGAATACTATTTTTCGGCAAAACTCCGGCAGATCGATGAGATGAGAGCCGCCGGGGCCGATATAATAAACCTTGGGATAGGAAGTCCCGATCAGCCTCCCTCCGAAAACACGGTGGCAAGGCTTTCTGAAGAAGCCCGCAAGCCCAATGTTCATGGTTATCCGAGCTATAACGGCAGTCCGGTACTCAGGAAAGCCTTCTCGGAATGGTACCGTAAGTATTTTAATGTGACGCTTGATCCGGCTTCGGAGATACTTCCCCTCATCGGCAGCAAGGAAGGGATCATGCATATCAGCATGGCTTTTGTAAACCCGGGCGATGAAGTACTAGTACCCGATCCGGGTTACCCGACATATTCATCGGTAACCGGTCTGGTGGGAGGCATAGTCAGACCTTATGCCCTGGATGAAAAGCTGGGATGGCAGCCTGATCTCGCGGCTCTTGAAAAAGAAGATCTCCACAGGGTAAAGCTGATGTGGACCAATTATCCAAACATGCCTACAGGGGTAAAAGGATCTCCTGAACTTTTCAGCAGGCTTGTCGCCTTTGCCCTCGATCATAACATACTTCTGGTAAACGACAATCCCTACAGCTTCATCCTGAACAACGAATACCTGAGTCTTCTGTCGGTAAAGGGAGCCATGGAAACTGCTCTCGAGCTCAATTCCCTGAGCAAGTCGCACAACATGGCCGGCTGGAGGATTGGCATGGTCGCGGGAAACAGCGATTTTATAAAGACAATATTAAAGGTAAAGACCAATGTGGATTCGGGGATATTTCTTCCGATGCAGCTTGCAGCGGCTGAAGCCCTTCAAAATCCCGCGTCATGGTACGACACCATAAACAAGACCTACAGGTCAAGACGCGAAAGTGCTGAATCAATAATGAATCTTCTGGATTGCCGCTTCAATCCCGATCAGACGGGCCTCTTTCTCTGGGGCCGCGTACCTGAAACAAGGCCCGACGCGGAATCACTGGTAGAGGAAATCCTGCAGAATGCACATGTCTTTCTCACCCCGGGTTTCATCTTCGGGAGCAGGGGAGAACGCCATGTAAGGATATCACTGTGCGCCACCGAGGAAAGACTTGAGGAAGCACGGCAAAGAATAGCAAAACTGAAATTATAACAACCGGGAATTTAGATTCGACTGCTCATTTGTTCGAATCACAAATCAAAATCACAGAAATTACAAATCTCCACGATGACAATCGCGATAATTGGAATAGGACTTATAGGCGGATCGCTGATGATAGACCTCAGGAAACGGGGTTTTGCCGACAGGATAATAGGTGTTGATTCAAATCTCCAGCACAGGAACATAGCACAGCTGTGCGGACTGGTGGATGAGACCGACACGCTCGAAAATGCAGTTGACAGGAGCGACATAATAATATTAAGCACTCCCGTCGACACCATCTGGAAGATGCTTCCTGGAATACTTGACAGGATAAACGGGACCTTAAAAGTAGTTACCGACATGGGGTCGACAAAGGGCAAGATCGGAAAAGCAGTAAAAAATCATGCCGGAAGAGGCCGTTATGTTGCTCTTCATCCCATGGCAGGAACAGAGTTTTCGGGACCTCTGGCTGCCATCGGAAAGCTGTTCGACTACAAGAATGCTATTATCTGCGATCCTGAACTCAGCGACACTGATGCCCTAAATCTGGTCGAAAATATGCTCGACATCCTCAACATGAAAAAGCTTTACATGAACTCTGGCGATCATGACGTTCGCGTGGCCTATGTGTCTCATATCTCGCACATAACCTCCTTTTCGCTTGCTCTCAGTGTTCTCGACAAGGAAAAGGAAGAAAAGAACATCACCGCGTTAGCGGGCGGAGGTTTTGAGAGCACCGTGAGGCTGGCCAAGAGCAGCAGCGAAACATGGGCGCCTATATTTCTTGAGAACGCCGGACCTATATTAGAGGTGGTCGACAATTACATTGAAAAGATGAAGCTCTTCAAACAATTCATTGAGGAGAATGATGTGGAAGGTCTCAAGGGACTTATGGAAGAAGCAAATAAGATCAAGAAAATATTACATTAAAAACAAATACTCATGGTACTTGAACTGAAGAAATTCCTGGCTAATGAATTGAAAGGATACAAAGGAAGGCCGTTCCTGATCTCAGGACCCTGCAGCGCTGAAACTGAGGAGCAGGTAATGGCGACTGCCACCGCTCTTGCCAGGATCCCGGAAGTAAGCGTTTTCCGCGCCGGGATATGGAAGCCGAGAACCCGGCCTGACTCATTCGAGGGTGTCGGGGTGGAAGGTCTCAAATGGTTGAGAAATGTAAAGCAAGAGACAGGCCTCATGGTTGGAACTGAGGTCGCCAATGAGAAGCATGTCTATGAAGCCCTGAAATATGGCGTGGATCTTCTGTGGATCGGGGCCCGCACTTCGGTGAATCCCTTCACCGTTCAGGAGATTTCGGATGCTCTGCAAGGTGTTGACGTGATGGTACTTGTAAAGAACCCCATCAATCCCGATCTGGAATTATGGATAGGCGCCATAGAGAGAATAGCCAGGGCAGGGATTACCAGGATAGGGGCTATTCACCGCGGATTTTCGAGTTACGAAAAAACAATCTACAGAAACCAGCCCAACTGGCAGCTTCCCATCGAACTCCGCCGAAGATTCCCGGATCTGCCCATAATATGCGATCCCAGCCATATCTCGGGAACAAGGGAGTTTCTTTATCAACTGTCGCAGAAGGCTATGGACCTGAATTTCGACGGGCTAATGCTCGAGTCGCATATTGATCCCGATCATGCTCTCAGCGATGCTTCCCAGCAGATTACCCCCGACGAACTACATGAGCTTCTCAGCAGACTGATACTCAGGAATCCCGTTGCATCCGATCCCAAACTGCTTGACATTCTGGGCGAATTGCGGCAGCAGATAGACGTCTTCGACGATGCCCTTCTCGATATCCTTGAAAAAAGGATGAAGGTAGCCCAAACCATCGGGCAATATAAAAAGGACAATAATATTACTATCTTGCAGCCAACGCGCTGGGATGAGATCATCCGTAAGGTAGTGATCAACGGTCAGGTCAAGGGACTGAGCCGCGAAGTGATTGATACCATTTTCAAGGCTATTCATCAGGAATCCATAAATCACCAGATGAGGATCATGAATGACGGGATTGAAATACCGGCGGGAAAAAGCTAAGAACACTGCTTTATGGAAAGATCCGTTAAGCCCTCCCCTGTCAGCGGCGAGATCAAAGCTCCGCCGTCGAAAAGCATGACGCAGAGGGCAATTGCAGCCGCTCTCCTGGCAGACGGCGATAGCCTTATTGTCAATCCTTCATACTGCGACGATGCTCTTGCGGCAATGAGCATTGCAGCCAGTCTCGGCTCAAAAGTGGAACCGGGTCCCGGTTCGGTAAGTATCTCAGGTTCGCGGGAACTGAAGGAGACTAAACTTAACTGCGGTGAATCGGGACTGGCAATCAGGCTTTTCTCGCCAATAGCATCTCTTTTCAATGCAGAAATAACCCTGAGCGGGGCAGGCTCGCTGAGAAAAAGGCCTATGCACATGATTGAGGAAGCGCTCAGGCAATTCGGAGTGGAATGCAGCACCACCGGCGGCATGCTTCCCCTGACAATAAGAGGCCCCCTGAGGGGAGGCAAATGTGAAATTGACGGATCGATTAGTTCCCAACTGCTGACAGGCTTACTGATGTCGCTTCCCGTTGCTGAAAAGGACTCTGAAGTGAGTGTCAGAAATCTGAAAAGCAAACCCTATATTGACATGACACTTGAGGTGCTCAGGGACTTTGGTATTGAGGCAAGGAATGAAAACTACGAACTTTTCATTATCCCGGGCGGACAAAGATATATTCCCCGCACTTACGAGGTTGAAGGCGACTGGAGCGGAGGAGCCTTTCTCCTTGTTGCCGGAGCCATCAACGGAGACCTTAAGATAAGCGGTTTGCGTTCAGAAAGCCGGCAGAGCGATATGGCCATTCTGAATGCCCTGCAAAGCGCCGGTGCCTTAATGCTTATATCCGGTAACACGATAGAAATAAAGAAATCGGAACTGAAGGCTTTTGAATTTGATGCCACTGAGTCGCCCGATCTGTTTCCGCCGCTGGTAGCGCTGGCATCATATTGTAAGGGAGTTAGCAGGATAAAGGGCAGTTCGAGGCTTATCCACAAGGAAAGTAACAGGGCAAAAGCTCTCGGTGAGGAATTTGAAAAGCTGGGGATCAAGGTCAGTGTCAGCGCTGATGTCATGGGTGTTGAAGGAGGAAAAGTCAGGGGCGCTCATGTCTCTTCCCATGAAGATCACCGCATTGCCATGGCGGCAGCAGTGGCTGCACTTGGAGCCGAAGGAAGAGTCTATATCAAGGATGCACACTGCGTCGGGAAATCCTATCCGCTGTTTTTTGAGGATCTCAGGAAGGCAGGGGCAG
>JAXDBC010000093.1:0-3283 GCA_034679225.1 Bacteroidales bacterium
GATGAAATGTCTGGTTACAAATAAAATCTGTTCAGGGATTAGGTCGGCGGCAGCAGAATTACTTCTTGCATTGCTACTGATATCCGGCGCAGATCTTGAAGCCCGGATTCCCGATTCATCGAGGATAAACCTTGGTTTTCCTATTTACAGCCAGTATCTCCAGAACGGTATGGTAATCAATCCGGCCTATGCGGGAACCAGGGAGGTTTTGAGCGGCATACTGTCGTACAGGATGCAGTGGATGGGGACCAGCGGCCTCCCGCTTCTTCAGTCGCTGTCGGTTCATTCGCCCATGAAAAATGACAAGGTGGCTCTTGGAATGACAGCCCAGTTCATGAAATTCGGAGCTACCAGGTCGACAAGCCTTTACGGCAATTATGCATATCATATAAAGATGAAAAAGGGAAGACTCTCCATGGGGCTTAAGACAGGAGTTGATATATCGAATACCGATTATACCGGTTTGCTCCTGATCGACCCGGGAGACCCTGTATTCCAGTCGGACGAGAAATCACTTGTACTGCCGAATGCCGGGGCCGGAGTTTATTATTTCTCTGACAGTTTTTTTGCCGGGATGGCTGTTCCTTCATTCCTGAATTACAGGCGTAACAGCAACGGGACGGCATCGCCATACCACGATTTCGCGCAGTATGAGTTCCTGATTTCGGCGGGCGGGCTGATAGGGATAACCCCTGTTCTGAAGTTCAAGCCCTCCGTCCTGGTGGATTATTCTTTCGGGGACTCGAAAAAACTGAGGCAGTTCGACATAAACGGCAACTTCATCATTGCCGATCTTATCTGGGCCGGGGGTTCATGGAGGGTATCGGAGCAGGTTGCGGTAGGCATTCTGCAGGTTCAGCTGAATCATCAGCTCATGTTTGGTTTTTCGTATGATTATCCATTCGGGCGGATGAATTCCTATTCGAAGGGTTCAACCGAGTTTGTTCTGAGATATGAATTCCGGTACAAGGTTAGTGCCGCCAATCCAAGATATTTCTGATGTCATGAAGATGGCTCACCGCATATTGATCCTTTTGATATCCGTTTTGACGGTGAACGCTGTCGTGGCGCAGGAAGTATCTCCGTTTGAGATCAGACGGCTCTCTTTCAATCTGTCCGGATACAGTGATATCTCGCCTGTGATAACTCAGGAAGGCATTCTTTTTTGCTCCGACAGGCGGCTTAGTGCTGTAACTGACAGGACTTCTTTTGACAACAGGCGGCTTTACAATATGTATTATGTTGCTCAGAAGGAGGGTGGTTCCGACTGGGGCAGACCGGTGCCGGTAAAGAGCGACAGGACAGCCCAGTTCAATACCGGACCTCTTTGCATTGCACCTGACGGGAAGACGGTTTATTTCACCAGCGAGATAGAAACGGGAGTACCGTCGAGAAACAGGAAGTTCCGTAATTACAGCGGGATATTCAGTGCACAGCTCTCGGGTACCCAGCTTGTTTCAATAGAAGCCTTCAAATACAACGGGACCGGTTACGACATGGGCCAGCCTTCCATCAGCGACGATGGCAGGTTTCTTTATTTCGCATCCGACATGCCGGGAGGTTTTGGTGGTTCCGACATCTGGTTCTGTGAATGGATTGATGGCGATTGGAGTGATCCGGTTAATCTCGGTTCAGAAATAAATTCAACGGCAACCGACAATTTTCCATGCATTCATTCCTCAGGCAGGCTCTATTTCTCATCCGCCAGGCAAGGAGGCGCCGGCGGCCTCGATATATATTATACCGATATGATTGACGGTGACTGGAGTACACCGCTTAGGTTTCAGGCACCTGTCAACTCATCTTCGGACGACTTCGCGTTTGTTGCCATGCCGGACCTGAAGAAAGGCTATTTCGCATCGAACAGGAGAAGGAATGATGATATCTATGAATTCACCATGACGATAATCAGGAAGGACGACTGCGGCATGCTGGAGTTTAACAACTATTGTTATGAATTTATTGAGGAGAATGCGGTGAAATACGATACTATTCCATTCAAGTTTGAATGGCGTTTTGGCGATGGTCACACGGCAGAAGGCCGGATAGTGGAGCATTGCTACGAAGCACCGGGAAGATACCTTGTTCAGCTTGATGTAACCAATCTGGTCACAAATGAAGTGAAGATTGATGAGAAATCGGAGTTGCTCATTATTGAAGCGGTTGAGCAGCCATACATTAGTTGTCCGGATTATGCTGATGAAGGGGAGATGCTGAATTTCAGCGCCGACCGCACCAATCTTCCCGGATGGGATATCTCACAGTATTACTGGAACTTTGGTGATGAAACCATGGGGATGGGAAAGAATGTTGTGAAAACATTCACAAAGCCTGGTATATACAATGTTCAGCTGATAGTTTCCACAAAGGCCGGTGAGGGCGGAATGGTGCGTGAAGCATGTGTGACAAGGAGCATAACGATAAGAAAAAAAGAATAACAGTTACAAACGCCAGATATAATTCATGAAATCAGGAAGTAGAGTTAAAAAGTTGATTGTTTTATTAATGCTTGCCATGGCCTTCACGTCTGAGTTGGTTCATGGTCAGGCAGTTCCCGGAAAGGATGAAAACATTCCTTTTCTGGTCACTTTCGGTAAGCTTGGAGAAACTTCCTGGGGTGATGACGACTTCGTTTCTATCTTCTTCTTTTCCATACCGAAAGATTTTAACAGGCAGTTTTACATAAAGGTCTTCGATCCGGACTGCGGAGGACAGCATGACGAGATGCAGGGAGTATTTGATTCAAAGACTATGTTTTCGGTGTATGGAGGAAAGGGTGTTGATCCCGACAAGAATGTAGAGTCGAGGGGATTGAAAGACTCTGACAATTTCAAGCAGGGCAATCTCCTTGCCTCGAAGGTTTTCGGTAACGAACCGACATACGACAACCGCTATTATGAATTCGGGCCTTTTAACCCTACTGAAGGGGACTACAATGAAAAGTGGAGAAGCTATATCTTCAAGATAGTTTGTGAAGGAATAAGCAGTGATGACGGCAATCTTTACAGGTACTTCCTTAGCAGCGACAAGAACAATGATATACCCATTGAAGGAGCCAATGCCTTCACATACGAGTACACCTTCAGGATGTGGAATGACAACAAGAGTGTCTCGCATATCTATCCCTATGTCGACACGGGTATTGTCTCGATAAAACAGAGGAATTTCGACTGGGATGATGACGGCATCATTCTCGTGGTATCGACTTACAAGCAGGGTTTGCCCGTTCCTGTTTCAAATGAAAATGATATAGTGGAGTCTGTCATTCCCATTGAATCGGCTG
>JAXDBC010000094.1:0-65495 GCA_034679225.1 Bacteroidales bacterium
GTGTTGTAATATCCTGCGATTTCAGTCACGACGGAGCGATGATCCTTTCGGCAGTGGCCTCCGAAAAACCCAGGATGATTGCCCGCCCTGCCTTTGCCGATACCTTCGCGGCCGACGGCTGCACATACGTCACAAGGAACTTCACCCCAGAGGAATGGATTGCCTATGTAGGCAAGGACATTGCCTATGAGGAAACATGCGCCGGGGCTGATGATCATAGGATAAGGATACGGCAGATTAGATAGGGCGCAGGGGGATAGGTCTTGCAAGCTGAGGAGTGAAACGACGAAGTCCCGCTCTGCGGGATCTTGCAGGTCTCTTACAATGAAGTTATTAGCGAAGGTTGTATCGGATGGATCCCCTCCTTTGGAGGGGTTTGGGGTGGGTTTTTGGCTTAGGGCACAGGGATAGGTCTTGCAGTCTTGCGGTCCCTTCCAATGCAGCACATCGCCTATAATACATAATACATTGTTTTGCGGTCCCTTAGTCTCCGCCCTGCACCCTGTGCCTTTATCCCCGCCGCTCGCCGCCCGCCGTTCGCCGCTCGCCGTTCTTCCGCCCTGTGCCTATTCTTCTCCCTCCCCGAAAGAACCAATCCATTTTTTAACTAATTTTGCATCCGCATTGTGAATATCGATCAGACTTCTGTTATTTGATATACATTATAAAGTTGACTGACGGAAAGAATAAATAAATTGAAAATTATATGAAAAGCAGGAAAGCGCTTCTTATGATACTCGACGGCTGGGGAATCGGCGACGGATCAGTTGCTGACGTAATCAGCCAGGTCCCGACTCCTAACCTCACGGCGCTGAAAAATAAGTATCCGAATTCCAGGCTCCATGCATCGGGCGAAAACGTGGGCCTGCCCGACGGACAGATGGGAAACTCGGAGGTCGGCCATCTTAACATCGGGGCAGGAAGGATTATATACCAGGATCTTGTCAAGATCAACATGGAATGCAAGACAGGCGAAATCAAAAAGAATCCTGTACTGACAGAGGCATTCTCGTATGCACGCGACAAGGGAAAGCAGGTTCATTTCATGGGACTGCTATCCGACGGCGGCGTTCACTCATCCGACAGACACCTATACTACCTGTGTGACATGACCGGGGAATATGGTATTAAGGATGTCTTTATTCACGGCTTCGGCGACGGGCGAGATACAGATCCCCGCAGCGGGAAGGGCTATATGAAGAACCTGCTCGATCACCTTGAGAAATCGAACGGAAGAGTGGCTTCATTCGTTGGCAGGTATTATGCCATGGACCGCGACAAGCGGTGGGAGAGGATTAAAACAGCCTATGACCTGCTGGTCGCGGGTGAAGGATACAAAACCCGTGATATCCTTGATGCCATGCAGAAATCATACGACGAAGGCGTTACCGATGAATTCATGAAACCGATCTCGGTCGTCGGCGAAAATGGCGAGTCTGTCGGCCTGCTGAAGCCCGGAGATGTTGTGGTCTTCTTCAACTTCAGGAACGACAGGGCAAAGGAACTTACCATAGCCCTTACCCAGAAAGACCTTCCGGAATTCAGTATGAAAACCATACCCCTGCATTACTGCACGATGACTCCCTATGATGCCACTTTCACGGGACTGCATGTCATTTATCCAAAGGAAAATGCCGACAATACAATAGGAGAAGTTCTTTCGGAAGCCGGAAAGACACAGCTCAGGATAGCAGAGACCGAGAAATACGCTCATGTAACTTTCTTCTTCTCGGGAGGACGTGAAGAGGTTTTCAGGAATGAGGAGAGGATTCTGATCCCCTCTCCCAAGGTACCCACTTATGACCTGCAGCCCGAGATGAGTGCTTACGGCGTTAAGGATGCTGTTATCGAAGCAATCAATACAAGGAAATTCGATTTTATCTGCCTGAATTTTGCTAACGGCGATATGGTAGGGCATACCGGTGTTTATGAAGCAATACGGAAAGCCGTGGCAACGGTTGACGAATGTGTTGGAGCTGTTGTGGATGCAGCGAGGAAGAATGGCTACGACACGCTTATCATAGCCGATCACGGGAATGCCGACAAGGCTCTCAATGACGACGGCACTCCAAACACGGCCCACTCGCTTAATCCCGTTCCCTGCATACTTGTAAGCGACAACTATAAAACAATCAGGGAAGGCATCCTGGCCGATGTGGCTCCAACATTGCTGACTATAATGGACGTGGCGATTCCGGCCGGAATGACGGGGAAGATTCTTATTGACAGATGATCCGCATAAACGATATAATTTTCAGTCTCGACCTGATAGTGAAAAGATTCAGGTGCAACCTGCCGCGCTGCCTCGGGAACTGCTGCCGCTACGGCGATTCGGGAGCACCGGTGGCAAAGGAGGAGATCGGGATACTGGACGGGATACTGCCCGCGGTGAAGCCTTATCTCAGGCCTGAAGGACTCAGGACAATTGAAAGGGAAGGAACCAGCGTGGTTGATTTTGACGGGGACGTAGTGACACCGTTGATAGGCAATGAAGAATGTGCCTATACCATTTTAGAAGATAATATATTCATGTGCGGTATAGAAAAAGCCTGTCTCGATGGAAAAATTTCTTTCAGAAAACCGGTTTCATGCCATCTTTTTCCCGCCAGGGTAAAGTATTTCAAGGATTTCACAGCTGTCAATTACCGGCAGCTTTCAATGTGTCACAGTGCCGTTGACACAGGGGAAAAAGAGGATACCCGTGTTTATGAGTTTCTAAAAGAACCTCTGATCAGGGCTTTCGGGGAAGAAACATATAAGGATCTTTGCATTGCAGCTGAGGAAATCAGGAAAAATCCGGGCCGTTTCGGAGTTTAGAATAATAATTCAATCAATACTGCAGAATAATGACAAGCATAAAAACCTTTATCGACACGAACCGCGACAGCTTCCTTGAAGAGTTATTTGAACTGATCCGTATACCATCGATCAGCGCGAAGCCTGAAAATAAGCCCGACATGATCAGGGCAGCTGAATTTCTGAGGGATTCGCTTAAGAAAGCAGGCGCCGACAGGGCAGATGTTTTCCCTACTGAAGGGAACCCTGTTGTTTATGCTGAGAAGATTATTTCCAAGAAGCTTCCTACAGTGTTGGTATACGGCCATTATGACGTTCAGCCCGCGGAACCTTTCGATCTGTGGAACTCGCCTCCCTTCGAGCCTGAAGTGCGCGACGGCAGGATATGGGCCAGGGGAGCTGACGACGACAAGGGCCAGCTGTTTATGCATGTGAAGGCTTTCGAATTCATGACAAGCACGGGAACGCTTCCATGCAACGTGAAATTCATGATAGAGGGAGAGGAGGAAATAGGATCGGTCAGCCTGGAGAAATTCTGCCGCGACAATAAAAAGATGCTTGAAGCCAATGTGATCCTCATATCCGACACAACAATGATAGCCCCCGATATCCCTTCAATAACTACGGGGCTCAGGGGTCTTTCGTACGTTCAGGTTGAGCTGAGCGGACCCGGTCACGACCTGCACTCGGGAATATACGGCGGAGCTGTACTTAACCCCTGCAATGTGCTCTGCGACATGATAGCATCGCTCAGGGACAAAAACGGGCGTATTGTCATCCCGGGTTTCTACGATGATGTGCTGACCGTAGGCAGGAAGGAACGGGATGCCATGGCTCTGCGGCCTTTCGACAGGGAAAAATACATGAAGTCGATAGGAGTTGACGACCTTGGAGGTGAAAAAGGCTTTACCGACCTTGAACGCACGGGGATCAGACCGACACTCGACATAAACGGGATATGGGGAGGGTTCACCGGCGAAGGTACTAAAACCATCATCCCTTCAAAGGCAGGCGCCAAAATCTCAATGAGACTGGTACCTGATCAGAAGGCTGAAAAGATAGCCGGGCTTTTCAGGGATCATTTCCTGTCGATAGCTCCCTCAGGGGTTAAGGTGAAGGTTGAGTATCTTCACGGCGGTGAAGCTTATGTCAGCCCTCCCGACACACCCGAGTACCAGGCTGCCGCCCTTGCGATGGAAGAATCTTTCGGCAAAACGCCAATCCCGGTCCGGAGCGGTGGAAGCATTCCAATCGTTTCAACATTCGAAAGAGTGTTAGGAATAAAATCTATCCTGATGGGATTCGGTCTTGACAGTGATGCCATTCATTCCCCGAATGAAAACTTTCCGCTTTTCAATTTTTTCAAGGGAATCGAAACGATACCACTGTTCTATGCCAATTATTCAAGGCTGAAAAGCTGATTCAGGCTTTCTTTTCTGCTTCCTGAGGTCTTGTAAATTACCGGATAAGTAGACAATTGACCCGGGATACTGTAGAATTATTCTGCTCGATTTACGTATTATATGCTGCTTTCCGGAAAAGTTGCATTTTATTGCTGAAAACAAATAAAAAATTTTGTTTTTATTACTAAAATCTTATCTTTGGAATGTTTACACATCAAACCTAATACCAAATCGTATGAAGAAACTATTACTAATGATCTTATTGTTTGTGTTTGCAGGAGTCACGACCCTGTTCGCGCAGACAAGGGTAATCTCAGGGACCATCACCTCCACGGTGGAGGGAGAAGGCCCGATACCTGGCGTCACAGTACAGGTTAAGGGAACTACAATAGGTGCAGTAACCGATTCAAACGGTCGTTACTCAATAACGGTACCGGCCGATGCTACTACCCTCGTGTTTTCATATATAGGCATGAAATCCCAGGAGGTTGCGATAGGTAACCGCACTGAAATAAGTGCTGTCCTTGAATCTGATCTCGTGGGATTAGATGAAGTTGTTGTGACAGCACTCGGGATTTCAAGGGAAAAGAAAGCTTTGGGATATACCGTTCAGGATGTTAAAGGGGAAGATCTGGTTAAAGCCTCAAACCCTAATGTAATGACATCGCTTTCCGGTAAGATTGCCGGGGTTGAAATACGTCAGTCCTCCGGAATGCCCGGAGCACCATCTCAGGTGCTAATCAGGGGTGCCCGTTCTTTTAGTGGTGACAACAGTCCCTTGTATGTAATTGACGGTATGCCTATTTCAAGTGGAAGCGACTATGGTTCAAATGTTACAGGTACAGCCTTCTCGAACAGGGCAATGGACCTTGATCCAAATGAAATTGAATCAATAAACGTGCTTAAAGGTCAGGCTGCTGCTGCACTTTACGGACTAAGGGCATCCAATGGAGTTATTATCATAACTACCAAAAAAGGAAAAGGATCAGCCATGGGGAAACCGGTTGTGACTTTTTCTTCGAATTTTACGGCTGACGTTGTCTCGCGGTTTCCTGAAATGCAGACAGAATTCGCTCAAGGTACCAATGGAAATTTTGCAGTCGGGAATAGTTATGCTTGGGGTCCGCTGATTAGCAGTTTGCCTGAAGTTGCTGTTTATGGAGGTAATTCCCAGGGTCAGTCAGGGAGGTTTTTCGATCCCTATAAAAATGAATGGGTAACTCCAATGGGATATAATAACCCTAAAAACTTCTTCACTGATAATGGATATACCTATAATAACAGTATTAATATCAGTGGAGCAAATCAGTATGGGAACTATTCTGTTGGTTTTGGAGCAACAAACCAGACAGGCATTATTCCCAGCACTGGTATGGATAGGTACACTGCAAAGATGGCAGGTGATTTTAAGTTAGCTGATAAATGGAATATAGGTTTTTCAGGGAATTACGCTGATATTAAAATAGATAAACTTCCTTCAGGTAATGACAGCTGGTTATTTGCAGTGTATGGATCTCCGCCTTCGTTCGATCTGATGGGGACACCATTTTGTGTATCGGACGGATCGTTTGCCCCGTACAGGCAGATAAGCTACAGATCTGGTGTTGGCGTTAACCCCAGGTGGGCTACACTGAATAATCATTATAATGAAAATACCAAGCGCTTTTTCGGAAATACATATTTGGAATTCAAACCAGCAACCTGGGCCAGTATTAAATATCAGATTGGAATAGATAGCTATACGACTAACAATGAAGATTACCAGGAAGTGGGTCATTCCAACATGATATCAACTGCAGCAACATTACCCACTCCGACAAACCGGAATTATGCTTTTGTGCAGCCCACAGGTGGTCGAATAAATAACTATGGTGTAACTCGCAGAATCGTCAACTCTCTTTTGACAGCGTCATTTAACCATCAGTTTGGAGAATTTATTGATGCCTCACTTTTAATTGGAAATGAGATTGACCACAACCATAGCGAATACTACGATGCACTTGGTACTGGATTTACAACGCCTGGCTGGAATAGCATGGCAAATACAACAACTCAGACTAACGCATATAATAAGTATAACAGACGTACAGCAGGCTTCTTCGGAAACCTTTCAGTTGACTTCAGGGACATGCTTTTCTTTAATGCAACGGGTCGCTATGATATCGTTTCTTCCATGCCTACCGGCAATCGTGGCTTCTTCTATCCCTCGGTTTCCTTAGGTTTTGTCTTTACTGAACTGGAACCGCTCGTTGATAACCAAATCGTTTCATTTGGAAAGTTGAGGGCTTCATATGCTGAAGTCGGACAAGCTTCATCATCTTATCTGCCGGAACCTATCTTTGTTACCGGGGGCGCAGGAAGCGGATTCCTTAGTTATGGTATTTCGTATCCTTTTGGTGGCATATCAGGATATAAGCCGAGCCGAACTTTGTACGACCCTAACCTTGTTCCGCAAAACACTGCTAACATTGAATTCGGTGTTGAACTGAAATTCTTCCAGAACAGGCTGGGTTTTGACTACAGCTACTATTTCCAAAATGCTACAGATCAAATCTTTGGCGTACCTCTCGCCGGATCGAGCGGATATGGCTCACTAATGATGAATGCTGGTCACATGCAAACAAGAGGTCATGAGCTTATTTTCAATGTCTCGCCAATAATTGTCAGAAACTTTGCATGGAATATAGGAGTTAACTTTACAAAGTCTGTTTCCGAGGTTATAGAACTTGCAGAAGGGGTTGAGAATATATCACTTGGAGGATATGTAACACCAAACATCAGGGCATCTGCCGGAGATACTTATCCGGTGATCTACGGAGAATCATTTGTTCGTGATAACAAAGGGAGGATATTGGTGAATGAAAATCCCAGTTCACCCGGATATGGAATGCCTATGATCGGTGAATTCAAGAAAATTGGTGAAGTTTCTCCGGATTTTATTCTTGGATTAACGAATTCTTTTAAATTGTTCAATTTTCTTGAAATTTTCGGTAACGTCGAATGGAAACAGGGTGGACAAATATACTCAGGTACGAATCGTTTGATGGATCTCTATGGAACAACAAAGAAAACTGGTGAAGGAAGAAAGGGTAAATTTATTTATCCGGGGTACAAGTCCGATGGGACTCCAAATAATATAGAAAGAGGTGGTTCAGATGATTCGAATGCTTTTCAGTATCTCCAGACAACGATACTATCCAGCCTTCCCGAAGCTAATATTTATGAAACTTCTTTCGTGAAGATCAGGGATCTGGGTGTGAATATTACAATACCCAGAAAGTTTACTACTCCTATTCTTATTCAACGGGCCAGTATAGGATTTGTAGCCCGTAATATTCTGCTTTGGACAACTCTGCCCAACCTCGATCCGGAAACATCACAGGGACAGGGTAATATGCAGGGCGGCATGGACTATATGTCATTGCCGCAAACTACCTCATTTGGGGTTAATCTAAACCTTACCTTCTAAATCATTTAATAGAAAACAAAATGAAAATATTAAGATATTTATTGACAGCTTCAATCGCATTCATGCTTTTTGCTTGCACTGAAGACATAATGGATGAGGTAAACAAAGATCTGAATAACACCACTCAGATGGATGCTAAGAACCTGCTTCCTGATATCATCCTTAAAACCGCTCATGAGACCACCGGAACAGATCTGGCCTGGTATGCAACTGTGTTTATTGAGCATAGTGCCGGTACATGGGCACAGTCATCCGATGCTGACAGAAGAGAAGGACAGTCGGCATCCACCTATAACAATTCATGGAACAATCTTTACAATGTTCTTACGATATGTAAGTCTGTCCTTAGTAAGACTGATCCTGTAACAGGCATTGAACCTGACAACTATTGGGTGCGTGGGGTCACACAAATCCTTACAGCCTACAATCTTGCAGTTGCAACAGATTTCTGGGGGGAGATTCCCTGGACTGAGGCTTGCTTGGGACTTGAGAACCTAAAACCAAGATATGAGAATCAATCCGTCATATATGGATACATTTTTGAGCTTCTAGATGATGCAATTGTCAACCTGGATAAAGCAACCCTGGTTAATCTTGATAAGGATTACATATTCGGAGGTCTGGCAGATGATGATAAAAACAAAGATGCATGGATAAAGACAGCTAATTCATTAAAGGCTCGTTATCTTGTTCGGCTTTCAGGAGTACAACCAGATAACCTTACTCAGGTTATGGATCTGGTTAACAATGGATTTGCAAGTAATGCAGAGGCTTGTATGTTTAATAAATATGAAGCTTCATTTTCCAAAGCGAATCCCTGGTGGGAATTCAGGTACTATAGAGCCCATCTTTCAGTATCTCAAACTTTACTCGGATTGATGGAGGAAAGAGCAGATCCAAGAAGAGCGGTTTACTTTACCCAAATAGGTGGGGAGTTTGTCGGTGCTCCAAATGGTACCGCATTGGAAGTTCAGTCTGGAATTTACTCACGGTCTAGATTTACAGCTGCCAATTCACTTTTCTGTATGACGCAGCCTACACCGATAATGACTTATTATGAACTGAAATTCCTTGAGGCAGAAGCTAAACAAAAGACTGACGATGATACCTGGATTACAGCTCTTGAGGAGGCTATTGAAGCTTCATTCCTGTCAAAAGGACTAACTTCCGAGGAGGCTGAAACATACTTTACTGATGTTGTAACTCCGCTGCTTACCGATAATGAGCTGAATGAGATACTTATCCAGAAATACATTGCCATGTATGAAGCTGAGGCAATGGAATCATATCATGACTACCGGAGGACAGGAGTTCCTACAATGAATAATCCCAATAATACTACAAAAGGCTTTATCCACAGGCTTCCTTTCGCTTTGAGCGATGTGTCCTCCAACGGCGAAAACGTGCCTAATGTTAATATTTTTAGTGATAAAGTGTGGTGGGCTGGTGGACAGGAAAAACTCTGATGTGATATTTGCTTGATATTAGAAAAAGGGGCTGTTCTAAAACGGCCCCTTTTTCGTGTATATGTAATGAGCAATTTCTAAATGATTAATGCCTTTTATACAAAAAAGTTGTTAATCCGTCACTTTACCTGAGGGTTATCGGTATTCATAGCTATAGATTATTTGTATTTCAAAAACCCGGAAAAATTTTGTTAATAATAATTAATAAAAAAACAATACGATGAATTTTTTTCAGAAATCAATTATATTTGCTTGTTACATTCAAACCTAAATTAATCTCTTATGAAGAAACTATTACTGATGATTGTCTTGTTTGTGTTTGCAGGAGTCACGACCCTGTTCGCGCAGACAAGAGTAATTTCAGGGACCATCACCTCCGCAGTGGAGGGAGAAGGCCCGATTCCTGGTGTTACGGTACAGGTAAAGGGCACTACTATCGGTGCTGTTACTGATGCAAACGGACGCTACTCCATAAATGTACCGGCAAATGCCACTACCCTCATGTTTTCATATATCGGTATGAAAACGCAGGAAGTTGCAATAGGAAACCGCAGTGAGATAAACGCGGTACTCGAATCCGATCTAGTGGGATTGGATGAGGTTGTTGTTACGGCACTCGGTATTTCCCGTGAGAAAAAGGCTCTTGGTTATGCTGTTCAGGATGTGAAAGGTGAAGAACTTGCAAAGGTTCGTACCACCAACCTGATCGGTTCACTGTCCGGTCGTGTTGCAGGTGTTCAGATCACTTCTGCTACCGGTCAGATGGGTGGCGGCGCCAAGATTAATATCCGCGGGAACACCTCTCTTACAAAGAACAACCAGCCCTTGTTCGTTGTGGACGGTATTCCTATAGATAACTCCGACTACTCGTACGGTGCAACAGGTGGAGGAGGTTATGACCTCGGTAACCTTGCATCCGATATCAATCCCGACGATATCGAATCAATGACGGTTCTTAAGGGAGCAAGTGCTTCGGCTCTTTACGGTTCAAGAGCTGCCAACGGTGTTGTGATGGTAACTACCAAAAAGGGAAGATCCACGGCCGAAAAGGCATTTGGTGTATCAGTCAACTCAAGCGTAAGCTTTGAGGAAGCCAAGTACTACCCGAAATACCAGAAGCTCTATGGAGGCGGCTACGGCGGATTCAATGAAATAACTATCAACGGTAAGGACTATCTGTATCCTTCGTACGAAATTGACGAAAGCTGGGGTCCGAAACTTGATCCTTCAGTTATGGTACTTCCCTGGAATGCATTCTTTGAATATGATACAAAGAACTACCTTAAGGAGGTTCCGTGGGTATATCCTGAAAATGATTACACCTATTTCTTTAACAGGGGTGTTAATTATACCAATAACATTGCCGTTAATGCAAGCAATAACAGGGGGGGGCTCCGCGCTTCATTCACCAATATGGACGTGAAGGGTATTTATCCCAATAGTTCTCTCAAGAAGAACACCGTCAACCTGAGCGGGAACATAAATGTCAACAAAAATCTCGATTTCTGGCTGAATGCAAACTATGTTCAGAACGTTGCAGTTGGTCGTCCCGAAACCGGTTACGGCGACAGGAACCCTGTTCAGAAAATGTGGCAGTGGATCCACACGAACGTTGATTACAAGGACCTTGAGAATTATAAAACTCCCGGTGGAGACCAACGCACATGGAACAGGAACTGGTACGACGATCCGACACCTGCCTATACAGATAACCCATACTGGTCAAGTTATGAAAACTATGAAAATGACAGGCGCGACCGTTTCTACGGAAACTACGGAATTGACCTCAAGTTCACTCCCTGGCTAAAGCTGACCGGAAGGATGGGGATTGACTACTACAAGCTTCTTACCGAGGAAAGAATGGCTATCGGCTCGCAGTCTACTTCAGAATATTACAAGAGCGTTTATACCAATAATGATGTCAACACGGAATTCTTCTTCACTATAGACAAGAGATTCGGCGGAGATAAGTTCGGAATCACAGCCCTTTTAGGAGGCAACCGTCTTGACAGGAAGTACTACAGGGATGGCGGTATTTCAATCGGCGGACTTATGATCCCCGGCCTGTACAGCCTTTCCAACTCATTCAACAAACCAAGCGTTTATGACTACAAGTCATGGAAGAGAATCAACAGCCTCTATGCAAACGCGAGCTTCGATTACAACCGCACTATTTTCCTCGAGCTTACCGGACGTAATGACTGGTCATCCACTCTTCCCCAAAAACACCGCTCATACTTCTATCCGTCAGCTACCCTCAGCTTCGTGCTCTCTGAACTGGGCGGTCTCAAGGACAACAACGTTCTTTCATTTGCCAAGCTTCGTGGAGGCGTTGCACAGGTTGGTAACGATACAGGTCCTTACGACCTTCTTAATTATGTGAGCCTAAATACTTCATTTACAGATGTCTACGGGGTACTTAATCCAAGAATGGGATTCTCCAGCACCCTTGCAAATGCAGGACTCAAGCCCGAAAAAACCAATTCGTGGGAAATAGGTGCTGAATTCAGATTCTTCCAGGACAGGATTAACCTCGACGTTTCCTACTATTACAAGGAAACTCTCGATCAGATTGTTCCTGTAAGAGTATCAGGAGCAACAGGGTACGGTTTCAAGAATATAAATGCCGGTAAAATGGTGAATAAAGGTATCGAAGTTGCACTTGGCGGTACTGTTGTAAGGGCAGGTGACTTTTCATGGGACTTGATGCTGAACGTGGCAACTCTCGACAATACTGTTGAGGAGATAGGCCCCGGCCTCGATTACCTGACTCTCGGAAGCGGTCCTTTCAAAGTGCAGAGTGGTGCTTTCCGTGGTATGACCTACCCGATCATCTATGGAACAGATTATGTAAAGGATGCGCAGGGCAATACGATCGTTGGCCTGGCCGGAAACTATCTGCCTTCAGAGATCAAACCACTTGCGAAAGTTACCCCGGATCTCACTGCCGGTTTGACAAACACCTTCAGATTCAAGGGTTTTGACCTTAACGTCTTGTTTGATGCCCAGAGAGGCGGTAACATGTATTACCTGTCATATATGTGGGGAATGTACTCAGGAATTATTGAGGAATCAGCCGCTATCAATGAGAACGGTAAGAATATAAGGGATGATGTTGCTGATGGAGGAGGCGTTCTTCTTGATGGAGTATACGGATCATACAACAGCGTGACCGGTGAGATCACATATCTCACAGCTGAAGGTGGTATAAGCAATTCGCCGGTAAAGAATACCACCCGTCTCGATGGTCAACTCTATTCAGAATCTCATTATGATGGTCCTGACAGACAGAGCATCTTCAGCACCGACTTTATCAAACTAAGGGAGATCAGCTTCGGCTATAACTTCCCGGCAAGATGGACCGGTCCGGTCAAAGGTGTAAGGCTTTCAGCATTTGCACGTAACCTGGCAATCTTCGGCGCAGCTACTAAACATTTCGATCCTGAATACCTGCAAATGGCCGGAAGCAACGCTCAGGGTATAGAGGGCGGATATCTGCCAAGTACTGTATCATACGGTTTTGGCCTTAACTTTAACTTTTAATCAGAAATAATATGAATACGGTAATGAGATATAAAATTCTAATAACGGCCTTGCTCCTGATTGCATTTACAGGATGTGAAAAGGATTTCGACAAGATCAACACGAATCCGAACGCGGCTACCGAAGCTGCTACGCCAGCTCTTCTGACGCAGGCAATTCGTGATTTTGCGTTTAATGACTTCGATGTCTGGTACGCAGGACGCCAGTCTTCACTTACTGCACAGCACTTTTCACAGAGAAACTACACCTCTGAAGACAGGTATGCTTTCAGAACGGGTGTCACCGACGGTTTCTTCAGGAACAACTTCATTTACATGAATAACCTGCAGACAATCATAAGGCTGAATACCGATCCTGAAACAAAAGACAGGTATGCAAGCCTCTACGGTGACAACAACATGCAGATTGCAGTAGCTGAGATTGTAAAAGCATGGGTGTTCCAGCTGCTTACCGATTACTTCGGAGATATACCATATTCACAGGCTCTCGATATCGAAACATACCCGCAGCCTGTATATGATACCCAGAAAGCCGTTTATGACGGCCTTATCGCCAAGCTCAATGAAGCTCAGACCATGCTCGAGAATTCAACGACTGACGGTTTTGCTACCGGTGACGTTTTCTACGGAGGTGATCTTTCCAAATGGATCAAACTTGCAAATTCACTAAGGCTCCGCCTTGCCCTCAGGGCTTCAAACGTTGATCCTGCATACCTTACCGAGGCTCGGGATGCAATTGACGATGGTGTAATGGAAAGCAATGATGACAACGCAATGTTCAGGTTTTCCGCATCAGGTACTCCAAACGAAGCTCCCTGGTATAACGGCTTCTATGTAGGCGGCAGAAATGACTTCAGTTTCACCGCCGGTTTCATGGAACTTATAAAGGGGAATAATAATCAGGCCTTCGTTAATCCTTTCCTTGGCCTCAGGGATCCACGCTACCCCGTATTTACAACCTACACCACCGACAGGCAGGGTGTTCCCTATGGAATGACAGACGTCCTTACACAGAAATGGTGGTCAACGAATTCAGCTAACAGGGTCAGCCTCTACGCCAGAAATCCGCTTATTCTTCAGGCTAGTTTCCCGACTACATTCCTCGATTACCCGACAGTTTGCTTCATGATCTCGGAAATAGAAGGATGGGATGCGGACTGGTTTGAAGAAGGTATCGTTGCTTCTTTTGAAATGTGGTCTACTATTGCAAATGCAGGAGATCTTGATGAAGGAGGTGCATATGTAACCGAAATAATGAACAGGTTTAATGCCGCTACTGATGAGCAGAAAAAGGAAATGGTAATCACCCAGAAGTACATTCACCTGCTTATGCAGCCTCATGAGGCATGGGCAGAATACAGGAGAACAGGTTATCCTAAATCGCTTGTCAAACCCGGTGATGTTACTGCAATCATCGATGGCTCTGAAGTGGTGTTCACACCTGTAACCGGATCTGAATCCGGCGATGATGTTGCTGCCAGGTTCAAATATCCGACATCCGAATTCACACTCAACAAAGCCAATGTGGAAGCAGCCGCAGCCCGTATGGGTGAGGATTCCCACAGGCAGAGAGTATGGTGGGATGGAGGCGGATTACAGTAAAATACGCTGACGATTTAAAAAGAAAGGGTGCATCTCAGATGCACCCTTTCTTTTTATTATGTCTTCAGATTTACCAGCTCAATCCTGGTCGCTGTTACCTTTATCACCCTGAAGACATATTTGCCTATGCTTATGGTTTCATTTATAACCGGGATGCTTCCATGGTGATACAGGATCAGACCTGCCAGCGTCTCATAATCATCTTCTTCAGGAAGATCGAGGTTGTATGTTTCATTAAGGTAGTCTATCTCAAGCCTCCCTGAAAAGATAAATTCACCAGGGGCGATCTGCTTCTCGGTAAGTTCATAATAATCGTGCTCATCCTCTATATCTCCTACTATTTCCTCAAGCACGTCCTCAATGGTAACCATACCGGATGTACCTCCAAACTCATCCACCACCAGGGCCACATTCATCTTTTCATCAAAGAAAAGCTTTAAAAGCTTGTTGGCTGTCATGGTCTCAGGAACAATAGCCAGCTTCCTTACACATGACATAATATCCGGAGGATCCATGAACATATCCTTCAGTTCAAAATATCCGATAATATTGTCGATGGTATTCTGATAAACCAGTATCCTGGAATGACCTGTCTGTATGAACCTTTCCTTGAGCTCCTGAACCTTGCTTCCGGATTCAATGGCATCGATCTCCGTCCTGGGAACCATGCATTCCCTTAATTTTACATTTGAGAAATCGAGTGCATTACGGAAAATCCTGATGTTTTCCTTCAATGGTTCAGCATTCCCGGCACTCTGCCTGTCCTCATTTATGAAATTGTTGAGATCAACCTTGCTGAAAATAAGATTTTCCTGATCCTTCTTGTTCCCCCTGATCCCGAAAAACAACCTCAGAAACAGATTTGAAACTGCAAGTGTCAGTTTGCTGACAGGATAAAATATGACGTAGAAAAACATTGCAGGTAGGCTCAGGAGATTCAGGAAAAAATTGGGAGAGATCATGAACACCGTTTTCGGAAGAAATTCCGACATCAGGAGTATCAGGGCAGTGCTTATTACAGTATTTACAATAAGTACGGCAAGATCGGACTGCAGCAGGGGCATCAGCACAGGACTCAGCAAACGGGAGAAAAAAAGACCGTAAATTACCAGCGCGACATTGTTGCCTATAAGCATTGTGGCAATATACTGTCCGGGATTGCCTGTAAAAACACCAATAAACCTCGATCCGAACTGACCTTGTTTCCTGTCGAGCTCTATCCTCAACTTGTTTGAAGCCACGAAAGCGATCTCCATTCCGGAAAAAAACGCGGAGAAGATCATTACTATGATTATTATCAAAATGGCATTCATAGTCCAAAAATAGTAATTTTAACCAAAACAGGCCTTACATAATTTATGGACGGGCGTAGCCCAGTCCCATTAGGTCGCTGATGATTAGAACCCTGCCCTAAATCATCAGGCTACCGACGGGACCAAGTCCCTGTAAATGAGACTGGTTTAAGCGTATGGCATTCCCCCGGTTTTCAGTTCTCCTCATTTATATATATCGTGGCGCTCAGATTCTTGATTTTCCTCCGGGTAAGCCGGGGATCCGATTCAAGACCGTATCCCTGTATTATCTGGTCTTCCGTGGTAATCTTTACAAACCGGTCAGTATATATCTGATCTTTCTTCTGATCCCAGAAAAGAAGTTCTGTTTCAAGTTTTTCCCCTGCTTCATTGAAAGCCACTACACTGTCCTGCAACTCCCACAGATTCTTATCATCATGCAATTTGGCATATTTGGCTGTAACCGAAGCCACCGGATTTGTTTTACCGTCATGAAACTGAACATCTATGCCCAACCTGAATTCCGTGTAGGGAGGTTCGGATTTTTCATATCGTTCCATTACGGGAGCCGAGAATACCAGCTGCATCTTTCCCGAATCGGTATAGGTTGAGGTGAAATCTTTTGCAGCCTGCGAGGGAAGACGCAAAATGTCCATCTTTTCATATTCAACGGATTTCTTTCCGCATGAAGTGAAAATGATTGAAATGGCAGCAAGCACTGCTATGTGATCAAGCCTGATCTGCATAGACGCAAATTTACTAAAGGATTATTAATGAAGAAATCTAATTTCGAACAGATGTAAGTCCGCACTTGCTCTTTTTGCCCTCCAAAATACGCCCGCGGTAACGTTATAACAATGTTATAACATAGCAGAATGGGCATTTCAGCATGATTTTTCATTCTTCCCGGCTTGTTCCTTATAATCATCTTCAATGCTCTGCAGAATAGTGATGGCTGATCTGACTCCTTCAACACCTGTTATGGTAAGACTCAGTTTTGATTCCTTTTGTTTGACAGACATCCTTTTCTGGTGCCTGTTTACAAAATTCATAAACGACACGAACAGTGAACCGCGGTAGAACTTTGAATTCGGGTCGGAAATAAAAAAAGCGGTCAGAAGGCAGTTCTTCAGTAATATTTTTTCTATTCCAAGCCGTGAGGCTATCCACTTTATTCTTACAATGTCGAGCAGGGATGCCGCTGCCGGGGGAAGCGGTCCGAACCTGTCGGTCAGCCTGCTTTCATAAAGTTTCAGTCCTTTCTCATCGTCAATCTCGTTGAGTTCCTTGTACAACCTTATCCTTTCAGAGATATTCGAGACATATTCGTCGGGGAACATTATTTCAAGATCGGTCTCTATCTGGAAATCTGTAACAAAGGGCTTCGGTTTTTCTGTTGTCACGGTCTCCTGTTCCTGAACCATGGGCTCCGATTCCCTCAGTTCGGCCATTGCTTCATTGAGTATCCTCTGGTAGGTCTCGAAGCCCAGGTCGGCGATGAAACCACTTTGTTCAGCACCGAGCAGGTTGCCCGATCCCCTGATGTCAAGATCCTGCATCGCGATGTTGAACCCGCTTCCCAGCTCCGAGAACTCCTCTATTGCCTTCAGCCGCCGCCGGGCCTCGTGTGTCAGATTATCGAAGGGAGGAGCCAGAAGATAGCAGAAGGCCTTCCTGTTCGACCTTCCTACCCGGCCTCTTAGCTGGTGAAGATCCGACAGCCCGAAGTGATGAGCCTCATTTACAAAAATGGTATTGGCATTCGGTATGTCGAGACCCGACTCGATTATGGTGGTCGCTACAAGAACATCATAATCGCCCTGGATAAAATCAAACATCACATTCTCAATATCAACACCCTCCATTTTCCCATGGACTACCGCCGTTCTGACATTCGGGCAGATACGCTTTATCTTTTCCCGGACTTCCATTATGTTCTCCACCCTGTTGTGGATGAAGAATACCTGTCCGTTGCGCGAAACTTCATACTCTATCCCTTCCTTGATAATCTCTTCGTTGAAGCCGTGGATCTCGGTGATTATCGGGATCCTGTTGGGCGGAGGTGTGTTGATTATCGAAAGATCGCGGGCACCCATAAGCGAGAACTGAAGGGTTCTTGGTATGGGAGTTGCAGTGAGTGTGAGGGTATCGACATTCGACTTTAATTTCTTTATCTTCTCCTTTACCACCACGCCGAACCTTTGTTCCTCGTCAATGATCAGCAATCCCAGATCCTTGAATTTCACATTCTTGCCAACCAGCTTGTGGGTTCCTATGATAATGTCGATTTTGCCTTCCTCAAGTTCTTTGAGTATCCTTCGCTGATCGGCTGCTTTCCTGTGCCTGCTTATGTAATCGATCCTGCATGGGAATCCCTTCAGCCTCGACGAAAATGTCTTGTAGTGCTGAAGTGCCAGTATCGTTGTGGGTACCAGTATGGCAGTCTGCTTGCTGTCGGCAGCTGATTTGAAAGCAGCCCTTACAGCCACCTCGGTCTTGCCGAAACCTACATCGCCGCAAATAAGCCTGTCCATGGGGTGTTCCGCTTCCATATCTTGTTTCACAGCCAGGGTGGCGCTCAACTGGTCGGGGGTGTCCTCGTACTGGAAGGAAGCTTCAAGCTCGCGCTGGAGATATGAATCGGGTGAATAGGAATATCCTGGAACCGACAATCTCTCGGCGTAAAGCTTGATGAGATCCTTTGCAATGTCCTTTACCCTTTTCTTGGTGTTCTGTTTCAGCTTCTGCCATGCGCCGGAGCCAAGCTTGTAAATCCTGGGCTCCGATTCGTCCTTCCCTTTGTACTTAGATATACGGTGAAGAGCGTGTATCCCGACATAGAGAATGTCATTATCCTTGTAAACCAGCTTTATGGCTTCCTGTATCCTCCCGTTAACCTCAATCTTTTCAAGCCCGCCGAACTTTCCTATCCCATGGTCGATATGCACGACATAATCACCGGGATTCAGACCGGTAAGTTCTTTTATGGAAATACTTTCCTTCCTTGTGAAATAGCCCCGGATGCTGAATTTATGATATCTGTCGAATATCTGGTGATCGGTGTAAACCGACAGGCGCAGATCGTGATCGGTAAATCCGCCGTGAAGGTTCAGAATCAGGGGAGAAAACCTGAGCCCGGGACTGATCTCTGCAAAGATGTCTTTCAGCCTGTCGATCTGCGCCTGGCTTTCGGAAACAATATAGGTTGTGTAAGCTTCATTATTGTTTGCAGTAAGCCTGTCGGCCAGGAGCCTGAAGTTCTTGTTGAATACCGGCTGGGATTCGGTCCGGAAAGTGAAGCGCTCATCAGGTACAAACAAGCCGGCCCGGCAGAATTCCACAGTCCTGAACCTGCCGCATTCATCAAGGAAGCCCGATCCGTCTGTTATCAGTTCCTTCCTGCCGCTCGTCCGGCCTGCTTCATCCCTTGAAAGGATCTGTGAATAGATGCTGTTCATCTTTTCCTTTATGAAGGATGCATCATCAATCCATACAATCGATGAGGGAGGCAGGAAGTCGGTGAATGAATCGCTAAGCTCTTCAATTGAGACATCCTGGATGTTGGGAATGACGGAGATCTGTTTCCTGCTTTCTATCGATAGCTGATCGTCGGGGTTGAATGTCCTTAACGATTCGACTTCCTCACCGAAGAAATCAATCCTGAAGGGGTGGTCGGACGAATAGGAGAAAACATCCGAGATGCTTCCCCTGATGGCATATTGGCCCGGTTCATACACGAAGTCGACTCTTTCGAAATTGTATTCGCGAAGCACATCTTCGAGGAATTCAAGCGAAAGCCTGTCACCTTTCGAGATGGTCAGTGTGTTTTTCTTAAGGTTATGGTGGCTTATCACCTTTTCCATAACCGATTCGGGATAGCTGACTATTATGCATTTTCGTTTTCCGGATGAAAGGTAATTCAGAACTTCCGTCCGTAGAACAATGTTGGCAGGTTCCGTTTGCTCGTACTGAACCGAACGCTTGTAAGTGGAAGGGAAGAAGAAAACAGACTCGTCGCCGGTAAGGGCGCAGAGATCGTTGTAAAGGTACGCGGCATCTTCTTTCTCCGGCACTATAACCAGGTGCGTGAGGGTTGTTTTGAGGTATACCCCGGCCAGCGCGATCGCCTTTGCCGATCCCGACAAGCCTTCGGCGTTCAGCCTCGTGGCAGTGTTTGCCCTTACGGCTTCGGTTAACGCGGAAAGCACCGGATGACCATTGAACAACCCTGTCAGTTCGTTTTCCTTCATCTGCATAAATGTGGCTGCAAATTTAACATCTATTTGCAGGAAAAAAGTTCAATTATGAAAACTCATGCAGAAGACAGTCTCGATTCCGGGTTGCTCAGCCGCGGCTGTACGGTTCGCGTTGTGTCTTTCGATAGCCATGGCAATCATTTTTTGCTCCATTTCCCCGAGTGTCGCTTTACCCCCAACCCCTAGGGAACTTTACCCCAAACCCCCAAGGGGGCTTAAAGAACCATGTAATGGTAGTTTTGTAATCTAAAAGGCACAAATTCTCTAGTTGTCAGGGATTTCAAGTCCCCCCGGGGGGATTTAGGGGTGGATTTGAATTGGGGGCTTTACCTGCACAACTTGAATGATTTGTGCTTTAAGTTCTACGCTCCCCTGCAACATCCATTGGAAGAAGCTTTTCCCCTTTGGGGGATCCTGATAACTATCGGGAGGGAAAGGAGGTTAGTGACTGCAGGGGTATAACAGAAAATAGTGTAAATGAATAAGGAGGTCCTGAGGTCATTTTGTAATTATTTAATCACCTGTAGTTCCCTACCGGTTATACCCCCTTCCCAGCCTTCCCCCGGGTGAAGGAGCAAGAGAATTCTGCTAATATTGGGAAGAAATACGAATTTCATTATTTGATATAACAAATTGAGCAACAAGGGGCTTTACCCCAAACCCCCAAGGGGGCTTAAAGAACCATGTGATGGTAGTTTTGTAATCTAAAAGGCACAAATTCTCTAGTTGTCAGGGATTTCAAGTCCCCCCGGGGGGATTTAGGGGTGGATTTGAATTGGGGATTAACTGGTTGTTAATAAAAGGGTTTTACCCGCAACCTTCAGAGGGATTTTTACCCCCCAACCCACCAAGGGGGGCTTTAGTCTGCTGAATTACTGCTATTTATAGGAAAAGAATCGAATGATAATACTTGTACCGCATAAGCTTTCGATCCGAATCCGGTAAAATATCTAAAGGCAGGAGAATCTCCTGACTTGTATATCGCTCATTATTAGTTCTTAAACCCCTTTAGTGGGTAGGGGATAATAAAGGCTTATGGGGCAGATGGGCGAGACTCCATTTAGCTGCTGCTAAGTAATACCGCGGAGGTAAGTTGATCATTGACAGTGTGCCAGCTCTGTAAATGCTGAATTTTTTTAATACTTTTACATCCGGGTTTCAAAGAAATTTCATAATGGAAAACCAGAAAACAGCGAACGACATCCTTCAGATTGATGTTGAGCAGGTTCTATATTCGAAGAACCCGGCAATGCGGAAGGTGATCCCGGGCTTCCTTATAAACTATCTGAAAAGAATAGTCCACCAGGATGAGATCAACGAATTCCTCAGTAAAGCCGGTCATCTGAAGGACGCTGAATTCATTGCTGAAGGACTGAGGGAATTCAACATCAGCTACAGGGTTACAGGCCGCGAAAACCTTCCGGAACAGGGCAGGTACATTTTCGTTTCAAACCACCCCCTGGGAGGTCTCGATGGACTGGTTTTCATTCATGAGATTTCACGCTACTATCCTGACCTGAAGTTCCCGGTAAACGACATACTTATGAATATCAGAAACCTTTCGGGCATCTTCCTGCCAATCAACAAGCACGGCAGCCAGGACAGGGAAGCGGCACTCGCGATTGAAGCTGCCTATGCATCCGGCAGCCAGATACTTTATTATCCTGCAGGATTATGTTCGCGAAAGAAGAAAGGGGTCATCCGGGATCTTCAGTGGCATAAAAGTTTTATAATCAAAGCTGTGCAATACAAGAGAGATATTATCCCTGCTTTTTTCTCAGGCCGTAATTCAAATTTCTTCTATAACCTTTCAAATATCAGAACCTTCCTCGGGATCAAAGCCAATATCGAGATGCTTTACCTGGCCGACGAAATGTTCAAAATGAGGGGAAAGGCTATAGATCTGGTTTTCGGCAAGGCCATCCCATGGCAGACTTTTGACAAAACAAAAACACCATCGGAATGGGCGGGATGGATTAAAGAAAAATCCTACCAGTTGCAATCGTTCATTCCCTGATAATCATAGAATCAAAAAAAAATTTATTTTTGATCCGTTTTTCAGTTCAAACTGAAAGTTGTCATATCAATAAGGACAAGATGAAACCAGTTGCTGAATCTCTTCCTAGAGATCAGATCATAGAGGAACTTACCCCCGATAAGCTGCTCCGTCGAACCAACAACGGGAACAATGAGGTTTACCTTTTTGACCACAGAAATTCTCCCGCTCTCATGCATGAGATAGGAAGAGTGAGGGAAATAACCTTCAGACACGCGGGAGGCGGAACAGGACAGGAAATAGATATTGATAGTTTTGACACTGACATCGAGGATCCACAAAAACAGCTGATAGTCTGGGACCCCGAAAACAAGGTTATTATAGGCGGATACCGTCTGTATTTCCCTCCTAAAGACTGCACAACCTGCGATGTGACAAAACTTGCGTCTTCTTCCTATTTCAATTTTACAGATAAATTCCTCAGGAAATACTATCCTTACATGATGGAACTCGGCCGTTCCTTCGTCCATCCCGATTACCAGTCGAGGACAATGGGAAGGAAGAGCCTGTATGCACTTGATAATCTTTGGGACGGACTTGGCGCAATAATACTTGAAAACAACCATCTGAAATATCTTTTCGGGAAGGTCACCATGTATTCCCATTACAACCAGAAAGCCAGGGATATGATTCTTTATTTTCTGAACAAGCATTTCAGCGATCCCGACAATCTGGTCAGCCCGGTTGAACCTGCCAGCATCGAAATAAACTGGGATGAAATGAAGAAGATCTTTAAGGGATGGGGATACAGGGACGACTACAAGATCCTGTCAAAGGAGGTAAGAAACCTGGGGGAAACAATCCCTCCACTTATCAATGCCTACATGGGGCTCTCTCCCACCATGAAGACCTTCGGGACCTTCATTAACCATAAGTTTGGCGAGACTGAGGAAACCGGGATACTGATAACCCTGCGGGATATTTACGTTGAAAAGATTAACAGGCATCTGGCTTCTTACAGAAACGACTACCTTATCAACTGGTTCTCTGCCGATAATCAGTAAGAACCCGGGATTGCCGAACCTATAGCGATTCTGGCTCTGTCGGGATTTGGGCTCTGCAAACCAGCCAAAGCATCATGGAACAGTCCTGATATTCTCCTGAGGGGATTGACTTCTGCCTGAATGTGTTGCTGTTGCCCGGACTTGCATTCAGCCTAAAAACATCACACTATTGATGATGCTGATTAATCTCCGGAAAATTAATGATATCGGGTACCAGGATAGCGTCAGGGAACGCTTTCCTTATAAGCATCAGATCTCTTGTTCCTTCTATCCTCGATCTGTAATCGCCCACTCTTATCTTATAATAACTGGGCTTATCAAAAGTAGGATACGACTCTATATCAGGAAACTGGGTTATGAACTCAGCCCGTTTTTTCCCCGATTCCTCACGGGCGTTTTTTTCGGAACTGTTGTAAATCTGTATCCTGTAGCCTTCCATTCCTCCCAGCTTCATATTATAAAGAATATACCGGTTGATAAGGGTGTCGATACGTGGATCGTGGCTGATGTTCAGGTCTCCTGCACCGTAGCGCATGTCATTGTCGCGGAACAGGTCGGCTGTTGACGCGGAATGCTGAGCCGCGCAAAAACCGGATGAAACAAAGAAAAAAAACAGTATTAAAAATTTTTTGCCCATATTTTCAATATTCCATTCAGAGCTCATTGGCTAGCTCATCGGTAATCTCCAGGTTATGATAAACATTCTGTACATCATCGTCATCCTCAAGCACCTCGATGAATTTCATAAGCTTCCTGGCAGATTCGATGTCGAGTGTCTTGGTAATGTTCGGGATTCTTTTCAGGCCTGCATCTTCAGGCTCAATCCCCAGTTCATTCAGCTTCCTGTTGACATTTCCGAAATCTACTATGTCACAGGTTATTGTCAGTATTTCATCGTCTTCCTCAAACTCCTGAGCCCCGGCATCTATCAGTTCAAGTTCAAGATCGTCCGGGGTAGTCGCCTCCTTGCTGATGGTAAAAACACCTTTACGGTCGAAAAAAGAACTCAGGGAACCATTGGTCCCAAGCTTGCCCCCATGCTTGTTGTAGGCTGCCCTAACCGAGGCAACCGTACGGTTGTTGTTGTCGGTAAGGCATTCGGTAAATACTGCAATGCCGCCGGGACCATATCCCTCAAATGATGTTTCAACATAATTGTCAGAATCCGATCCGACGGCTTTTTTAATTGCCCGCTCAATGTTGTCCTTGGGCATATTGGCACCCTTGGCATTCTGGATCGCGAGCCTAAGCCTCGCGTTTGTCTCAGGGTCACCGCCGCCTTCCTTGGCTGAAATGATTATTTCCTTGATGATCTTCGTGAAGATCTTACCCCTTTTGGCATCATTTGCCCCTTTCTTCCTCTTAATCGTAGACCATTTATTGTGACCTGACATACAAGTGATTTTTTTAATTTCCCATACAAAATTAATTAAATCTTTAATACATCATTCATTGTATGTACTTTTGCACGTCAAAATCCGTGCCTGTACAAAGCATAAGACATGAGGCTGTGCCAAACGGATCTCTCCTCACGCGTAGTGCAGGGGTGGGGTTTTTAGCAGGGCTGGTTTTTTTGAACCAACAAGAAGCAAGCAGCAATGATTGACAAGAAAGTTTATATAGAAACCTACGGATGTCAGATGAATGTAGCTGACAGCGAGGTGGTTGTATCTATCCTGGAGGATCACGGGTACAAGCACACCGGTAATATCGGTGAAGCGGAGCTAATCCTGATAAACACCTGTTCAATCAGGGACAATGCAGAGCAAAGAATATGGGGGCGGCTCAAGGCCATCAGTCATCTTAAAAAGAAGAAGCCGGAAATTATAATTGGTCTTATCGGATGCATGGCTGAAAGGCTGAAAGAAAGCGTGATGGAAAAAGAAGATATCGTCAGCCTCCTTGCCGGTCCGGACGCCTACCGCGATCTGCCTTTACTGATAGCCGAAGCGGAGTCGGGTCACAAGGCAGTGAACGTTCTGCTTTCGCGCGAAGAAACATACGCTGACATTTCACCCGTGAGAATGGACAGTAAGGGTGTCACATCGTTCGTGTCAATAATGAGAGGCTGCAACAACATGTGCGCCTACTGCGTGGTGCCCTACGTGAGGGGAGCCGAGAGAAGCAGGGAACCCGGATCGATTATCAGTGAGATAAAGGATCTGAGGGACAAAGGCTACAGGGAAGTGACTCTCCTGGGACAAAATGTCAATTCATACCTGTACAGTGAAGGCGGACTCTCAGTGTCTTTCCCCGGTCTGCTCGAACAGGCGGCTCTTATCGATCCCCTTATCAGAATCCGCTATTCAACATCGCACCCCAGGGACCTGTCGGACGAACTCCTTCAGGTAATGGCGCAATATCCCAATATATGCAGGCATATCCATCTTCCTGCACAAAGCGGAAGCAGCCGTATCCTGAAACTGATGAACAGGGAATATTCACGCGAATGGTACATGCAGCGTATCAGTGCCATCCGTTCAATTATCCCGGACTGCGCCATCTCTACTGACATTATAGCAGGTTTCTGCACGGAGACTGAAGAAGACCATAATGAAACCCTGTCGCTTATGGAGTGGGCAGGATATGATTTCGCGTATATGTTCAAGTACAGCGAAAGACCGGGAACAAAGGCCGCCAGAAAACATAAGGATGATGTGCCCGACGATGTAAAGACAAGACGCCTGAATGAAATAATAGCCCTTCAGAACAAACTGTCAGCCAGGTCGAAAAAACAGGATGTTGGCAGGGTTTTTGAGGTTCTTATTGAGGATCGCTCAAAAAGGTCGGAGAGCCAGCTGTCGGGAAGAACATCACAGAACAAGGTTGCAGTATTCCCGGCAGAAGGCAGGAAAAAGGGAGAATATGTCAGCGTAAGGATTGAAGGCTGCACCCCTGCCACCCTTCTTGGAAAGATCATTTAACAATTATTAATTGTTAATTATTCAAATCGGATTTAACTTGCGCTAAAATACAGATATAAATAACATGAGAACCAGGATTTTTTTACTTATTATATTGGCGATGGTTTCTTTCAGCATGTCGCCAGCCCAGAAATCCGGCAAAAAGATCAGGATTTCAGGTCATGTCGTTGATGGTACAATGACGCCGGTTGTGAATGCAATAGTGATGGTCGACGGTGAGAAGACCAACGTGACCACCGATCAGAAAGGTATGTTCAGGATAAAGGTAAAACCTTCAAACACAATAATAGCAATCTTCACCACGCCCAACGGCATCCTTGAAGAACCGCTTGACGGAAGAAAAACCATTAACTTCAAATTTGAGGGTTCTGTTCCCGTTCAGATCTTGGGAACAGATCCGCTCGATGAAGTTGTGGATATCGGTTACGGATCGGTTAGTAAAAGAAGCATGACCGGAACCGTAAACAAAATTGACGGAACAAATCCTAAATACGCATCTTACCGGAATATATACGATATGATCAGGGGTGAGGTGGCCGGTGTTCAGGTTATGGGAAACAGTATCAGGATCCAGGGTGTAGGATCGCTGAATCTGAGCACTGAGCCCTTATATGTGGTCGACGGGATGGTGGTAAGCTCCATTGCTGAAATCCAACCGTATAACGTTAAGTCGATTGAAATACTCAAGGGTTCGTCGGCATCAATCTACGGTTCACGGGGAGCCAACGGAGTGATCCTTATTAAACTGATCGGGTCGGGTGAATGATACCGGGCTACCGGTCCTAATCTTTCCTTTTCAATATTAAATTCAGCTCATCGAGCTGCTTCCGCGATATTTCAGCAGGTGTATCGAGCATGACATCCCTTCCCGAATTGTTTTTCGGGAAAGCTATGAAATCGCGGATGGAATCCTGTCCGCCAAACATCGCGACCCAGCGGTCGAAGCCGAATGCTATCCCCGCGTGAGGCGGAGCGCCGTATTTAAAAGCATTAAGCAGGAATCCGAATTGCTCCCGCGCTTCCTCGTCGCTGAATCCCAGCACCTTGAACATCAGCTTCTGGATCTCCTCGCTGTGGATCCTTACCGATCCCCCTCCTATCTCGACACCGTTGATAACCAGGTCGTAGGCATTGGCCCTAACCTTGCCCGGATCGGTTCCTATCAGGCCAAGGTCATCGGGATTCGGAGAAGTGAACGGATGGTGCATTGCATAATAGCGCGATGTCTCATCATCCCATTCAAGAAGCGGAAAATCAAGAACCCAGAGGGGAGCAAACATATCTCTATTTCTCAGGCCAAGCCTTTCTCCCATTTCAAGCCTGAGCACGGAAAGAGCGGAAAGGGTATTCTTCTTCTCTCCTGCAAGGATCAGAAGAAGATCGCCCGGACGGGCACCGGCCTTCTCAATCCAAAGCTTCATATCTTCAGGGCTATAAAACTTGTCGGCTGATGATCTCAATGAACCGTCTGCTCCATATTTAAGGTAGACAAGTCCTTTTGCTCCGACCTGTGGTTTTCTCACGAATTCGGTAAGCTCGTCGGTCTGCTTCCTTGAATATTCCGAGCAGCCGGGAGCGCATATTCCCCCTATGTAATCAGCATTGTCGAAAACGCCGAAACCACGCCCTTTGACGATCGATGTCAGGTCGGTGATCTTCATCCCGAAGCGAAGATCGGGCTTGTCGGATCCGTAGAATTCCATTGCTTCGGCATAGGGAAGCCTGGTGAAAGACTCAGGAAATTCAATTCCCTTTATCTTCCTGAAAAGATGCCGGGCAAGTCCTTCAAAAGTATCAAGAACATCATCCCTTTCAACAAATGACATTTCGCAGTCGATCTGTGTAAACTCGGGCTGGCGGTCGGCTCTCAGATCTTCATCCCTGAAGCATTTTACTATCTGGAAATACCTGTCAAAACCTGCAACCATAAGCAGCTGCTTAAGTGTCTGGGGCGACTGCGGCAGGGCATAGAAGCTTCCCGGCTGCATCCTTGACGGAACTACAAAGTCGCGGGCTCCCTCAGGAGTGGATTTGATCAGAACAGGTGTCTCAATCTCAACAAATCCAATTGAATCCATATATGCCCTGACCTCCCTGGCCACATTATGCCTGAGTATGATATTGTTTTTGACACTGTTCCTGCGAAGATCGAGATAGCGGTATTTCATCCTCAGCTCCTCTCCGCCATCGGTATCCTCCTCGATAGTAAATGGCGGTATCTCACTGCGATTGAGAACCTTCATCTCCCCGATCTCGATCTCGATCTCTCCTGTAGGAATTTTAAAGTTCTTGTTGCTTCTCTCCCTAACCTTTCCAAAGGCCTGGATGACATATTCCCGTCCAAGCTTTCGCGCCTGACCGCAGAGTGCAGCGTCAGCCTCCATATCGAACACGAGCTGTGTAATGCCGTACCTGTCGCGGAGATCCACAAATGTCATTCCTCCAAGATCCCTCGATCTCTGAACCCAGCCGCAAAGGGTGACCTCAGTGCCCGCATCGGCAAGCTTTAGTTCTCCGCAAGTATGTGTCCTGTACATATTCAGATTATTAAGTCCGACAAAAATAAGAAAAAATGATTTCCTGCCCCATTATTGCATAGCCCATTATTGCCTGTATTGCATAATGTGCCGGCAGCCGGAAGCTGTTCGCGATGAATGACGGTAAGAAATAATAAACCAAAGCTTTTCAAAACCGGTGCGGACAAACGGTTTTATTCATAATTTTATGCTGTTATCTTGTCACCCATGAACGACAGCGACGACGAACGTTTTATGAGGGCTGCCATCGACGAGGCAAATAAAGCACTTGCCAAAAAGGAGGTTCCTGTTGGCGCCGTTATTGTCTGCAACAATATGATAGTAGCCCGGGCACATAATCTTACTGAGACATTGAATGATCCCACTGCCCATGCCGAGATGCAGGCAATCACTGCCGCTGCAAACTGGCTGGGTGGAAAATACCTGAGCGGATGCACGATATATGTAACCCTTGAACCATGCGCCATGTGCGCCGGAGCAATTGGCTGGAGCCAGGCTGAACGACTGGTTTACGGGGCTCCTGACCCAAAAAAAGGATACACCCTGCTCAGGGACCGGCTGCTTCATCCCAAAACAAAGGTTCTTCCGGGAGTCCTCGAAACCGAATGCGGAAGCATGATTGCCGGGTTCTTCAAAACCCTGAGATCAGCCTGATAATAATACTCTATAAATATATTTCAACTATGACCTTAGACAACGGCAAATCCGTGATCAATCAGAAAATACTAAAGAGAACGGCAATTATACTATACCTTGCCTTCCTGGTGCTTGCCCTTGCCGCCGGCATTATTAAATTCCCTTTCCTGGGAATGTCAAAATCCGTCTGGCTGTTACTGACCACAGCCTTGTTCCTTATAGTGATCCTTATCCCCGTCATCCTTAAATATCAGTATATTTATTTCTCCGATGAAGGGGATCTACTTATATTCAGGTATTTCAGCACAGGAATCGTGGAGGGGAAGAAGAATTCGGTGGAAATTGAGAAGAAATATTTTTCAGGCTTTACTATCGACAAGAGCCTTCTGGGGCTTATCCAGAGTGTAACGCTCTACCAGCGAATGAAGGAAGGAGTCGCCAAATATCCTCCCATTCACATAAGTGCCCTCAATCCCCCTGAAAGGGAGAAGATCATAAAGACTCTTACTGCATACGCGCCCCGGGTAAAAGGCAAAAAGAGGTCATAATATGAGTTAAATCATTTTTAATGAATAAAATAGAATTAACTTTGAAACAATAAACATCATACAGCTTATTGCCCATGCATCAAAATTCAAAATACTATTAAAGACATTAATTTCATTATTCCATAAACAAAAAACTGAAAAACATGAAAGTAGAGAAAATCATGAACAACCTCGAGAAAAAACATCCCGGGGAGAAAGAATATTTACAGGCAGTAAAGGAAGTGCTCGAGTCGATAGAAGAGGTTTACAATGAAAACCCTCACTTCGAATCAGCCAATATCATAGAACGGATAGTGGAACCCGACCGCGTGATAACCTTTAAGGTGCCGTGGGTGGATGATGAGGGTAACGTAAAGGTGAACCTGGGCTACAGGGTACAGTACAACAATGCTATCGGACCCTACAAGGGAGGCTTGCGCTTCCACCCCAGCGTCAACCTGTCAATCCTGAAATTCCTGGGTTTCGAGCAGGTATTCAAGAACGCCCTCACAACCCTTCCAATGGGTGGCGGAAAGGGAGGATCGGATTTCGACCCGAAAGGAAAGTCTGCTGCAGAGGTCATGAGGTTCTGTCAGGCCTTTATGCTAGAGCTGTGGAAATATATAGGTCCCGAGACCGACGTTCCTGCCGGTGATATTGGAGTCGGAGCAAGGGAGATCGGTTACCTCTACGGAATGTACAAGAGGCTGAAAGGCGACCATACCGGTGTTCTTACAGGAAAGGGCGCGAACTGGGGCGGATCGCTGATAAGGCCTGAGGCAACAGGTTTCGGAGGAATCTATTTTGCAAATGAAATGCTGCGTACCAGGAATGAGACAATCGCCGGAAAGACTGTCGCGATATCCGGTTTCGGAAACGTTGCATGGGGAGCTGCACTCAAGGCAAGCGAACTGGGAGCAAAAGTGGTAACCATTTCAGGACCCGACGGCTATGTGTATGATCCCGAAGGTATCTCAGGAAAGAAAGTCGATTACATGCTTAAGCTCAGGGCATCGAACCAGGATATTGTCAAGCCTTATGCAAGTGAATTCGGGGGAGCTGAATTCCACGAAGGCAAACGCCCCTGGGGAGTGAAGGTGGATATCGCCCTGCCCTGCGCAACCCAGAATGAACTCAACGGAGATGATGCCAGAAACCTTGTCAGTAACGGGGTAATGATGGTTGCCGAGATCTCAAATATGGGATGCACACCTGAAGCTATAGAAGTGTTCCAGAAGAACAACCTGCTGTTCGCTCCCGGAAAGGCCGTAAATGCCGGAGGAGTGGCAACATCGGGACTTGAAATGACACAGAACTCGATGAAAATGAAATGGAACAGCCAGGAGGTCGATAAGCAACTCCATGAGATCATGGTCAATATCCACGAACAGTGCGTGAAATACGGAAAGAAAGCCAACGGATCGGTCGATTATGTCAAGGGAGCCAATATTGCAGGATTCCTTAAGGTGGCCAATTCGATGGTGGATATGGGAGTAATCTGATTCCTGCCTTGGCCCCGGCATTCAAAGCAGCCTGGCAATGATATTTTTTTAAAGGCCCCTTCCTGAGGAAGGGGTTTTTTTTGTATATTGGCATGTCTCATTTGCTCGTGCCATGCCGGAAGTTTCTTTAAAGCACAAGATCGCTTTAAGCCTGATACCACGTATAGGTGATATCAGCGCCCGAAAACTCGTTTCGCATTTCGGAAGCGTTGAAGCCATTTTTAATGAACCCTACCGGAACCTGGTCAGGATTCCCGGCATAGGAGCAGGACTGGCAAAATATATATGCGACAGATCCTACCTCAGAATTGCCGAAAAAGAGGAAGAATATGTTATAAAACATAATATCCGGACATATTTTTATCTTGATAATGATTATCCGTTCAGACTCAGGCAGTGCGAGGATTCACCCGTCATTTTCTATTTCAGGGGAAAATGCGACCTTAACAGTTCCAGGATACTGAGCGTAATAGGCACAAGGAATGCAAGTTCCAGAGGAAGGGAATTATGCAATAAGATAATAGAATCGCTTGCTGAAAGACATCCCGATCTTATTATAGTCAGCGGACTTGCCTACGGGATCGATATTGCCGCTCATAAGGCCGCGCTCGCGAATAATCTGCAAACAATCGCAGTCCTTGGTCACGGTTTCCAGACAATCTACCCTTCAATCCACACGTCGACCGCCGAAGAAATATTGAAAAAAGGAGGATTGTTAACTGATTTCGTCTCCAATACCCTGCCCGAAAAAAACAACTTTATAAAAAGGAACAGGATTATTGCAGGATTATCCGATGCAACCCTGGTTGTCGAATCGGGTATCAAAGGAGGGGCGCTTATAACCGCCGATATTGCAAATTCCTACAACCGCGATGTTTTCGCGGTTCCGGGAAGACCCGACGACCAATGGTCGGCCGGATGCAATAACCTGATAAAAAAGAATAAGGCAGCCCTTGCTGAATCAGCCGAGGATATTGAAAATATTATGGGATGGGAACCCGAAAAACCTGCAAAGGCGGTGCAGACAGCCCTTTTCTCCGAAATGACCGAAACGGAACAAAAGATCTTCAATCTGATATACAAGGAAGGCGAAATTACAATAGACCAGATCTGCAGGGACCTTGATATTCCAATCAGCAAGTTGTCATCCCTGCTGCTTCAGATGGAATTCAGGGGACTGGTAAAATGCTGCCCGGGAAATCTTTACAGGAGCTGAATAGAAGGCTCAGGGCACAGGGCACAGGGCACAGGGCGCAGGGCACAGGGCACAGGGCGCAGGGCGAAAGAACGGCTTTATATCGAAATCATATTGGTTAATATTCCATGGTTTTTCTAATTTTAGCACCCGGATCTTATTATCTGCCTTTAAAAATGAATGCAGAAGTACAGCTCTTCATGACTATTATAAAACCCGTGAAAGTGGCTAACGCTGTGATTTCTAAGGAACTTGTTTGATGCAACTGATAGACACGCATACCCATATTTACCTCCCTGAATTTGACGACGACAGGGACCAGGCAATAGAAAGAGCTGTAAACGCGGGTGTTGTGAAACTGCTTTTGCCTAATATCAATTCTGCTTCCATCGAAAGAATGCTGGCTGCCGAAGAACGATACCCCGGGATATGCCACCCGATGATCGGACTGCATCCCACTTCTGTTTCAGATAATTATCACGAAGAACTTGAAGTTATTGAGCTTGCCGCTTCATCGCGTAGCTACATTGCCGTCGGTGAAATCGGAATAGACCTTTACTGGGATAAAAGCTATCTCAGTCATCAGATCGAAGTCTTTAAAAGACAGATTGCCATGGCAATCTCTTCCTCACTGCCGGTGGTTATCCACTCGCGCAATTCGTTTCCTGAAGTGTTCCGGGCACTCGAAGAGTTCAGGGGATCGGGCCTCACAGGTGTCTTTCATGCATTCACGGGTACAGCAGATGATGCAGCCAGGGCAGTGGATATGGGATTCAAAATCGGCATAGGAGGCATAGTTACCTTTAAAAATTCCGCCCTTCCGGACATTGTAAGAGAAGCCGGACCTGATAATATAATCCTGGAAACAGATTCTCCCTATCTTGCACCTGTGCCTTACCGTGGAAAAAGAAACGAGAGTTCTTATATTTGTCTTGTGAATGACAAGGTGGCTGAAATTCTTGGGATGACCAGGGAAGAAACCGCCGAAGTTACATACAGGAACTCCATTCAACTTTTCAGATTAATAAAATGATTTTATGACAGGCAGGAATGAGATATCGATCCTTCTGATCTATACAGGAGGAACCATCGGTATGGTACACGATCCGGTAACCGGCTCCCTGATCCCGATCGATTTCAAGCTGATTACCACCCATGTACCCGAACTAAGCAAGTTCGGGTACGATATTCAGGCAATCTCGTTCGATCCTGTAAAGGACTCCTCCAATATCGATCCCCACGTATGGATCAGGCTGGCCGAAATAATAGAAGAGTTTTACGACAGATTCGACGGCTTTGTTGTTCTTCACGGAACCGATACCATGGCATATACGGCATCAGCCCTCAGCTTTATGCTCGAAAACCTGAGGAAACCGGTTATCTTTACCGGCTCACAACTGCCCATTGGACTGCTAAGGACTGACGGCAGGGAAAACCTTATAACCGCCATTGAAATAGCTGCTGCAAGTGATCTTGGTCTGTCACTTGTTCCGGAAGTGAGTATTTATTTCGACAACAAGCTGACCCGTGGCAACCGCACAAGAAAATACAGCGCGGAACATTTTGACGTGTTTAAATCGCCGAATTATCCACCGTTGGTAGAGGCTGGTATTCATGTGAAATACAACACCCACGTGATCATGTATCCCGATCCGGACAGATACCTGATTGTAAGAAAATCGTTCGATACCAATGTGGCCATCCTTAAGATCTTCCCCGGAATCAGCAGGAACCTGGTAACCGCGATAACACACACCGAAGGGCTGAGAGGACTGATCATAGAGACTTTTGGGTCGGGTAATGCACCAACCTATCCATGGTTCATCGAAGAATTGAAATCTTATATCGCGAGGGGCGGTATTATTTTTAATGTAACACAGTGTCATGGAGGAAGCGTGGAGATGGGAGTGTATGAAACAAGCCTTGAGATGCGCGAGGCAGGCGTGATCAGCGGAAAGGACATTACCTCCGAGGCAGCAGTCACAAAGCTGATGTTCCTGCTGGGCACATGCAATTCAAGGGAGGAAGTTGAAAAAAACCTGCAAAGGTCGATGGCAGGGGAGATGTCGTGAGCGATAAGCGGTACGAGGTAGACGGGAAGCGGTGGGTGCCGGAGGACGTGAGACAGGATGCGGCAGGCGGTACGGGGTACGCGGCGGAACTAAGTGCCAGAGGGTTGCCGGTTAAAAAATAATTTGTAAATTGCGCCGCCATTTCCCGGAGAGATGCAGGAGTGGTTGAACTGGCCCGCCTGGAAAGCGAGTATACCTCAAAAGGGTATCGGGGGTTCGAATCCCCCTCTCTCCGCAACAACAAAATACTCCCGTTCAGCCCTCATTCTGAACGGGATTTTTGTTTTTCAGGGCATCTCTCGTTTTGTTTTACCCGATACGGATGATATATCCAAACGGATGATAGCAGTATGATGAAAGGATTTTTCGGCATGTTTAAGACCAACTACTTTGTCATTCGGCGAGTACTTGTCCAAAATCAACTCCAAAGCCCGCATCCGTTCTTCAGCGGAAATGTCTATGACGGCAGTACCTCGTACAAGAATACTTTCATAAGTGGTCGTGAATTTGTGAGGGATTACATTCGTTTGTCCTACAACGCAGAATGAAACCCTGGAGTTGTCTCTTATACAGTTCAATTTATGTCCTTCAGGTGCGCAATGGAAATATATTGCTCCCTCACCATTCCACACATAACTAATAGGAATACCATAAGCTCCGCTTCCCTCTGAATCGGTTTCTACCATTGACAGAAATCCGAATTCTCCCGAACGCAATAAATCAGTTGCATGCTTCTCATCCAACAGACGATCCTGTCTGCGAACATTATCATTTATATACTTCATCACATCAAATCTTTTAATTTACTTATATCGGTGATACGACCTGCTCCGCCTTTAAACTCTATTATTCCATCGCGCGACATTTCTGATATAGCTCTTGACAGCGAGGGACGTTCAACTCCAAAATAACCGGCCAGAGAGGCTATACTTCTATCAAATTCAAACCGACCTTGTTTAGCTCGCAGCAAGATATAATACGCAACTTTTGCTTTAATGCCTTTTTGTGCGAATATTTTTAGCCTTTCAGAAAGAAATTGAATACGGTTGGCATTATACGCCAGAAATCCACGTAAAAATCCGGGGCACTCTGCCATCTGTTTTTCAACCGACTTTTTACTTATGCGCACTATTTCACAATCTTCCGCGGCTATAACATCTACCGGAAAACGATTGTTGTCAGCAAAAATAAAGGCTGCCGCCAGAGGATACGGCGCCGATAACTCTTCAACCGGAATTGTCATACCTGAATCTGCAACCATTTCAGTTTTCACTCTGCCTTTAGACAACATAAATAAAAATGTGACTACATCCCCCTGACAGGCAATATATTCCCCACGCTTATATGTTTTCATGCTATGCTCAATTGTGCATTTAATTCTCGCTATTTCTTCCTCTGTTTTTTCCCGACAAAAGGAACAGAAAAATAATAAGTCTTTGTTCATTGACTTAATAATTATTTGTGAATAAGCCGGATAATTGAGTTTAATCAATAGCCGGATAGTTTTTAATCTTTTACAAAGATAGCTATAATCTTTTCACAGGTGTAACATTTGTTACGGTATTACATTGCCTGGCCAATTAACTTCGCGACCAATAAATAAATCTAAAATGATAATTATTAACTGCAAAAACCAAGATGATGAATATGTTTTGTTTTCAATGCCAGGAAACAGCCCAAAATAAGGGCTGTACCGTGAAGGGTGTTTGTGGAAAAACCGCAGATGTAGCCAATCTTCAGGATTTATTGATATTCATGCTGAAAGGAATCTCAAGAAACACTGTAAAGTTTCGTGAAAACGGTGTTGGGGTTCCGGCGGCGACGAACCGTTTTGTAATAGAGTCATTATTTATGACCATTACTAATGCCAATTTTGATAAAGATCGTTTCGTGAAGCGTATTCATGAGGCTATCTTACTTCGTGACAAACTTTCAGCAGAACTGAAAACAAAAGGCATCTCAGAGCCTTATTGTCCGGACTGCGATTGTACTACGTGGAAAGCTGACACTTTGGAAGAGATGGAAGCAAAAGCAGTAACTACAGGTGTGCTTAAAACCGGAAATGAAGATATACGCTCTCTGCGTGAACTACTTATATACGGTTTGAAGGGAATTTCAGCTTACGCCGAACACGCATCTAATCTGGGCTATGAGGATGATGACATTCATGCTTTTTTACAACAGTCACTTGTGGCAACAACAGAAGAACTTTCAGCAGATGAGCTGACAGCGCTAGTGTTGAAATGTGGTGAATATGGTGTAAAAACCATGGCTTTGCTCGACAAAGCAAATACATCAACATACGGTAACCCTGAAATTACAAGGGTAAATATTGGAGTCCGTAACAATCCTGCTATCTTGATTTCCGGTCATGACCTGCGTGACATGCAGGATTTGCTGGAACAGACAGAAGGAACAGGAGTGGATGTCTATACTCACAGCGAAATGCTTCCTGCTCACTATTATCCTGCTTTCAGGAAATACAGCCATTTTGCAGGCAACTATGGCAGCGCCTGGTGGCATCAGAATGAGGACTTCGAGTCTTTCAACGGGGTAATCCTCTTTACTACAAACTGTATCGTCCCTCCCCGCTCAACATCGACTTACACCGACCGGGTTTATACAACAGGAGCATCCGGATTTGCCGGATTCACACACGTGGCAGACCGTAAAAATGGCAAACCAAAGGATTTTTCCAAATTGATAGAACATGCAAAACGTTTGAAATCTCCGACAGAAATCGAAACAGGTGAAATTATTGGTGGATTTGCACATGCTCAGGTATTTGCCCTGGCTGACAAAGTGGTTGATGCTGTGAAATCAGGAGCTATACGAAAGTTTTTTGTAATGGCAGGTTGTGACGGACGTATGAAGAGCCGTAGCTATTATACTGAGTTTGCAGAAAAACTTCCAAAAGATACTGTTATATTGACTGCCGGTTGTGCCAAATATCGTTACAATAAACTTCCGCTGGGAGATATTGGCGGGATACCTAGGGTGCTTGATGCAGGACAGTGTAACGACAGTTACTCTCTTGCTCTTATTGCCCTGAAACTGAAAGAGCTGTTTGAATTGAATGATATCAACGATCTGCCGATTGCCTACAATATCGCCTGGTACGAACAAAAGGCAGTTATAGTGTTACTTGCCTTGTTATCGCTTGGCGTTAAAAACATTCACTTCGGTCCTACTCTGCCGGCATTCCTGTCGCCAAACGTGGCTAAGGTTCTAACTGACAACTTTGGAATCGCGGGTATAACCACAGCTGACGAAGATATGAAGATGTTTATGGCTTAACTGCAATCAATGAATTCTTCATCAGGCTTGATATACCCTCGATACTCGCTCTTTTATAAGCTCATGAAATGAATTTTTCATGTCACCAGGCAGAAAACTTATGTTTATGAATTCATGCCATTTCTCTTCGGCATTCCTGAATCTGTTAAACATATTTTCAATTGCCCTGGCATCTATATCAAACCTGTTTATAGCTGCCAGAAAGTCATTTCTCCTGAGTTTCTTCTTTTTGCCATTTAAGGTCAGTGCCAGGTCTTCGTCATCTTCCACTACAAGACTTGTTGCTAACATATCATAAGCCGGACTTAACACGTAACCCAATCCTTGTCTGTCATATAGTGAGAAATTCTTTAAATGCATATCTGTATTACCGGTCAGGAAAGAGAACAGAACTTGTTCGAAGAAATTAATAATGTCTAATCCGGGATTTGCTGAGTATCTGATAATGGCTTTCCCGATTTGTTCATAGGAACCATTGTATTTATGTTCAGTCAGTCTTTCTGTCAGCTGACACATATCTTCCATATGAATCTTTGCCTCATTTATCCTGTCAATCCGTTTGGTTATGTATGAAAGTTTACCGGATTTCAGCCTGATCAGGGAGTGAGGTACTACATCCATTCCCGAAATTTCGGCAAGATGCATCGTGAGATCTTCAAGTTCAGGAAGAAACCAGTATTGTGTTGTAGGTGGTTTTAAAATATACCCACCCCAGAGTCCCACTATTGTAAACCGCCGGGGTTCATCTTTCTTGGCAAACTTCTCAAGATGTAAAGATAATTTTGGTTGCACCCCTGTTACAGTTGTTTGGGTTTTAACGACCTTTTCAGCAAGCTGTAACATTTGATCTTCTGAATAAGGCAATTCAGGAGGATTGGGAGTTCCGAATATTTTCCCGGAGCAAGTACTATGGAATTCCGATTTCTCTTCCCCCAACTGTTCATAACAAAATAAGCATCTCCCCATATTCTGAAATTATGAGTTATCTTCTTCGATACTAACTGCACCTATGCAATTCTTGCAACATACAAGCAGTAAACCCATGCGGTCACGGGCATTCAATTTCCAGTTCTTTTCAGCAATTTCCAATAACCAGCCTTCAGGAATCAGGCCATCAAAAAAAGGAATCATTGTCCTGCTTACATGAGGCTTGTCCTGTAAAGGAAGAGTGAGACTTACTGGTTGGGCCAATGATCCGGTCAAATATTTTGTATCATATACAAATGAATAACCTTCTTCTGATTCAGTCAAATAACCGGCCAGTTCACTGTACATGTAGACTTTTGCTTTTCTCATTTTCTCAAAAGTTTTCCACGGTTTATTGGTTGTGGTCCCAGTTCCTGCCCAAACAGTTTCAATACTTGATTTACTTTATCCATCCTTAATGTCGTTTTACCCTGTTCAAGGTCACGGATAAACCGTAATCCTACACCAGCTTTCTCGGACAATTGTTGTTGAGTCAGATTTAATTGCTTTCTTTTATTTTTAAGAAAACCTGACAATGTCATTGGAATCTGTTCCATCTTTTTATACCTTTCAGGGTATAAAAATAATAATAATTTATATAGACATATACCTTTTAGGGTATAAAAGTCAAATAATTAAATATAAATATACCCGCTCGGGTATACAACATGCTTTTGGGCACATTATTATACCCGATAAGGTTCATTGTCCCAGACTTTTTGCTCCCCCGGGGGACTCAATAAACTGTTCTGGGAATCATTCCGGTTATTTCCGACTGAGCGCTGACAGCTGACAGGGCTCAAAATCATACGAATTTTTCGTCGGATTTCCTTGCTTTCTTTTCTCTTTTTTCATAATTTGGTCATGTCTCGTTGCTGATTTTTTATGATCCCTTTTCATCCATGCAGGCCATGGCCTGTTATTCATTGGGCATCTGTCATCATGAGGCCGCTTTTGTCGCTATGCCTCTGGCTCCTTGCTTGTGCCATGCTTTCAGGTCAGGTCTGTTCAATATCTGCCGAACATACCGATGCCATGTGTTTCGGAGAGCCGACCGGCACAATAAACATCACCGTAAGCGGAGGCCTTGAACCATATCAATTCTCATGGACCGGTCCGGGATCATTTACCAGCACTGACCAGAATCTGAGCGGACTGAGCGCCGGGAACTATACCGTGGTTGTCAGCGATGCCGGTGGTATTTGCCATGATACGGCAAGAATAACCGTCGGACAGCCGGATCATCCGATGGAATTCAGCGTCCAGCCTCTCGACCAGACTGACTGTTACGGTAATACTGTTGAGTTTTTGGCTCAGGTCGATGGTTTTATCGGGCCGGTAAGCTACCAGTGGCAATCAAGGCCTCCGGAAGCTGAGTTCAATGATATAAACTCTGAAACCTCCCCCGTTCTGGTTATTCATGATATCGGCGTAAGCGGTCAAAACATCCATGGCACCGAATACCGTCTGATTGCCTCTGACAATTGTTCAACAATAGCTTCCGAAGCAGCCCTTCTTGAGATAAATGCAGTGACCGGACTGACCGGTTCGGTCAATCTGACGATCTGCAGCGGCAGCGGCACATCATATGAAGTTTCAACCAGGGGAAATGTAACCGCTTACCTGTGGTCATTCAATGACGGCACGGGCTGGCAGCCGATAAACGACAACAGCACTTATTCGGGAACCACAACCCAACGACTTACAATATCGGATGCATCACCTTTACAAACCGGAGCTTACAGGGTGTCTGTCACCTTTACCACCCTGAACCAGCCTGAAAGCTATCCCGTATGCGTGGTCACAACGCATACGCGGAACCGGAACCTGATGGTAATGCCGCCGCTAATGCCGCCTGTAATTTCTTCTGATCAGGCAATCTGTCTGGGTGAAACTCCGGCTCCGCTCACTGCAACTTCATCAACAGGCGGATCCGGACCACCATTCTCGTATCAATGGCAGTTCAGCACCGATAATGTAAACTGGATTGACCTGACCGGAGAACAGGGTCTTTCATACTCCCCTCCTCCCCTGCTGACAACGACCTGGTACAGAATAGCCGTAACAGACGAAGGCCCCATGAACTGCGGAACCGCATACGCTTTTCCTGCCGCGATTGTTGTCAATCCCCTGCCTTTAACATCAGCGATTTATCATAACTAAACAATACCAACACCAATAACAACATGAAACCCACATGTATCAAATACACAAACACGTATGAATATAATTTTCAAACATGTGGGTTCCCCCGCTTGAGCGGGACAGGCGATCATACCATTAAAATCAAAATTATATTATGAAAACAAAGGCTGCATTTCTTAAAACAATCCTGCTGATCATTATGTCAGCAACTTTCACGGGACTATGGGCTCAGCCAAGTACCGCCGATCCCGATCATGCCTGCTTAAACTCCACGGAGGACTACTGGGTTACCAACACCCCCGGATCGACCTATAACTGGGTACTCTCGGGAGGGGGTACAATCACCCAGGGGCAGGGTTCAAGCGCTATCCGGATCAACTGGACGACAACCGGAACATTCACCCTGACGGTAACAGAGACACTGGCAAGCACAAGCAATTGTACCGGAGCTCCGGTCACTCTGAACATTATCGTCAATCCGCTGCCGGTTCCAACAGCCACTGCCAACTCACCGTTCACAGGAGGTGAGCTGAACCTTATCGGAGGACCGGACGGAATGGCCTCGTATGCCTGGACAGGACCAAACGGCTTCAGTTCTACAGAACAGAATCCTGTTATTACAGGTGTTACTGATGCTGCTGCCGGAACATATACCCTGACGGTAACAAATTCTGCCGGATGTTCAGCCTCAACAACAGTAGATGTTACTATCAACACGGTTGATCTTCCCACAGCGGTAGCCAATACTCCATGCGTCGGAGGCGATCTTACCCTGATCGGAGGACCTTCAGGCATGGCAAGCTATTCCTGGACAGGACCAAACGGCTTCACTTCTACAGAACAGAATCCTGTTATTACAGGTGTGACGGCTGCGGCTGCCGGAACCTATACCCTGACAATTACGAATGCAGGCGGAGGCACTGCATCGACAACGGTTGATGTTGTTATCAATCCTTTGCCGTCTCCTGTAATAACCGGAGCGAACCCGGTTTGCCAGAGCACCGGTGGAAGCACCGAAATCTACAGTACACCTGCCAACGCCGGAAGTACATTTAACTGGACAGTCGTTGGAGGTACACTCAGCGGACAAGGCACTAACCAGATTGCTGTTCTTTGGACAACTCCGGGTGAAGGATCTGTCAGTGTCACCGAGACTGTGATAAGCACCGGATGCACGGCAACGGCTACTATTGTAATAACCGTTCAGCCTGCTCCCGTAACAAGCGGTATTTATCATAATTAGACTTTGGACAGGAGGTCTTTAAAGGAAGAATTACTTAAACTACATTCTTGTGACTGTCTGAAAAACCGGCTTTTTCACCCTTATCCCCATGTGACTCAGTGGTTGGTGTTATCAAATAAGGTTTTTCAGACAGCATCACGGGAATAACATAAAAGATCCTGACACTTGCTCAAAAGGCATATCTATACTATCGCCTTTGGCATATTGCATTTTATCTGCCTCAGGTCAGCCGGCCAGATGACAATGCCCGATCATGTCTGCGCCGGACAGACAAAACATTACTACGTCAATCCCGGCCGGCTTACAGCTTCAACTTATACATGGTGGATTGACGACAGGATCGTACCCGGAACGAATACCGCTGAATTATTCCATTCCTGGGATTCATCAGGGACACACCTGCTCGAAGTGCAGGAAACCTCTCCCAATGGTTGTACGGGGCTGAAAATATCCGGACTGGTACTGGTAATTCCCCGACCTGAAATTCAAATCACTGTAAGCGACACCTTACTTTGTAACGGAGAGCATGCGGTCATTCATGTTGAGAATCCTGCTGTCGTGAGCCGGGGAAAATGGATGTATGATCTTGATGTCGAAGCAGAGCCGGAAACATTCGGACATACCATAAGCAACACATATTCAAGTCCGGCTGATCTCTGTGAGATACTTTTCAACAGGGGCAGGGAAATGCGCAAGGTAGTCTACACATTCGTGCCATTTATTTTAAATGATAAGGGAGAGCGCTGTTGTGAAGGGAAAGAAGTAAAGATTACTATATGGATTCATCCCGGATTCAGATGCGGGGAATATCTCTTGACTATCCCGAATGCTTTTTCCCCAAACGGAGACGGGATAAATGATGCCTGGAACATTATCGGGAAAGAATCCTTCCCCGGGATTGAAGTAACAATCTACAATCGCTGGGGGCAGACGGTATGGAAGTCAGCCAGGGGTTATCCCGATCCATGGGACGGCCGGAGCCGGGGAAAAGCCTTGCCGGTGGATTCTTATCATTACCTTATCGAGCTTCACGATGGGACAAGGTCAATAATAGGGAATGTGACGCTGGTAAGGTGAAAGAGGATTTTGTCGTCTCCTGCTTTTTGTCTATCTTATCATGGATAATTTGCCGCAGTCATTTTCAGACAGGCAGACCTTCAGACTAATGGCAGAAGCGGCTTTGAATCAGTCAAAACCGGATAAACTTGGAAACACAGATCCATATTCCCATCCCCTTCCTTTTCAACCCGCTAAAACACTATCTTCCCTTTATCAGAAGTTTTGCAGCAAGCAGGTCGATGTCAGTCAACGATCTGCAGCTGAAGGATCTCACTAGGGAAATAAAGCATATCGGCTCATGCGTCATGGACATATACAAGGGCAGCCTTACAATAGATGAGATCTTCGATGAGGTCATCGAGTATCTGGAGAGTAAGCGTCTTTTATCACAGTCCGGTTATATGGCATGGACAGGAAAGGGCTTCAATGATTTCAGGATAATAACATTGTCAGACGACTCACGGTGGACACTCAAATACCACGACAATGCCACCAGGTTCGTCCATATTTTTCCTGCACGATCTGGTCCGCACTCCTTCCGGACAAAGGCAAACACTCTGAAATCGGCCATCCTTTACCTGGCAGTAATCGGAAAGGATTATGTAACAGATGCTGACCTTAATGCTGCACGGGCTCTGGCTGGATTGTCGCCTGTCGGTGATGTTGCCGACGCTGAAGCCGTTACTGAAATGATAGAAATTATCAGGAGCTGCTGATACGGACTCTACTATAACATGAACATTTCCTGAGTCTTGTGAAAAAATGCCTGCAGAATATTTTTTATTATATTTACGTTTCCAAATTTTGCCCGACAAATGACCGAAACCGAAAAGATCAAAAGCCTTGTTCTTGCTCCCTATATAATAAAAGCCACCGCACTTATCGGCAAACAGAGAGGCGTTGGCGGAAACCAGTTCCGTCATGCTATGGCGACAATGGCAATACTTCTCGATTACAAGTTTTTCGATGACCATATACTGCTCAAGGCTTCTGTCATACACGATTTGCTGGAAGATGTACCGGAGACCAACGTGTTCGAAATAAGGATTATCGAGGGGCAGGCCGATGATGTCCTGGCTCTTGTAAAAGAAGTTACCAGACCTGCTGATATGCCAAAGGAACTTTACCTGAAAAATATTCTTGAAAACGGCTCCTACAGGGCAAAGGTCCTCAAATGCGCCGACAGGATATCCAACCTTACCGACCTTAATACCGACACTCACTCCGTAAAAAAGATAAATGAATATCTTGATCAGACCGAGAAATGGGTGCTGCCTATGGCTCAACAGGTGAATCAGGATATGTTCAGGGAGCTGTCGGATCTGATTATAAGCCGCAGAAAATATGCCAGATGCGCATCGGGATTAGAACCGTATAAGGCTTCGGAATAGCACAGGGCACAGGGCACGGGGGGAAGAACGGCATGCGGCTCGTGGCATGCGGCACGCGGGCATAGGATGCAAGGCAAAGGATGCAGACAGGACAAAAGAGGATTGAAATCTAGAATGCAAAGCTGTACAAGCCAATACACAAACAAGGCTTGGCAAAAAGCCAAATTTTGCCAGATTTTTTCTTTACTGGTGTTTTTTTGATTTCCAAATTAAGTCATAAATTCCTATTTTTGGCAAAAATTGGGTTTGTTATGACCAGAGTTCTGGAGAATAAACTGATTGAAAAATTCAAGAATAAGGATTTTTTTACACGCAAAGAACTCCTTCAATTCTACCGTTACTTCGAGCCTGAACTAAAAGAAGGGACTTTTGGGTGGAGAATCTATGACCTGAAAAACAGAAACATCATTAAGTCTCTTAAAAGAGGACTTTATGTAATCTCCTACAAACCCAAATACATACCGGACATCTCTCCCAATCTCATTAAGATTGCGAAACAACTATCCGATAAGTTTGATGAAGTCAGACACTGTGTTTGGGAAACAATTTGGCTAAATGAATTTACGCAACACCAAATGAGCAAATCAACTTTGTTCATAGAAGTAGAAAAAGGATTTGAAGAATCAATATTCTATGCCTTAAAGGACAATTTGCATAGGGAGGTTTTTCTTAACCCGGACGAAAAAGCCATCGATTTCTACATAGCTGAAAGCAATCAACCTGTCATCATAAAGAAACTACTTACAAGAGTGCCATTGATAAAACGAACTGAACAAAAGGTCAGGTTCTACACACCTACCCTTGAGAAGATTCTCGTTGACCTGTTTGCTGAAAAACTCCTGTTTCATTATCTGCAAGGCAGTGAACTGATACGCATTTATGAGAATGCTCTCGGCAATTACACCATCAATTTCACCAAATTATTCAGCTATGCAAAAAGAAGGGAAAAAGAGTACGATATAAAACAGTTCATGACTAATCATATGTTTCACATGGTGAAAGATATTGTTGATGATTAAGGAAAAGTGTTTTTCTGAGGAGTGGCTGGAACAGTTCAAAAGGCAAAAGTACCACAAAAGAATTGACAAGATCATTCTCGAAAAAATGATTTATGCTTTGCATTTGCTGGAAAGGCTCAAAGCAAATGGACTGGACTTCGTCATAAAAGGTGGAACCAGTTTGGTGCTCCTGCTCAAAGAAGGAACCCGATTCTCTATTGACATTGATATCATCTGTAAAGCAGAAAGAATATATCTTGAAGAAATCCTGAACAAGGTTATCGAAACTTCCCGGTTTATGGATTGGAAATTGGATAATCACCGCAGCTATCAAGCAGGAGTACCTAAAGCTCATTACAAGTTTTCATTCGATACCAAACAGCAAGGTTCAGGAATGATCTTGTTGGATGTGCTAATCGAAGATTCGATTTACCCGGCACAAACTGAAATGCCTGTCAAAACAAAATGGATCGAAACAGAGGCAGAGACAATGGTCACGGTTCCAACCATAGATGCCATAACCGGTGACAAACTAACTGCCTTTGCTCCCAACACCATTGGCATACCGTATTTCAAAGGAAAAGACAAGCAACCCTTCTCAATGGAGATTTGTAAACAACTCTTCGATTTGAGCAAGTTGTTTGAGCATATCACAGATATTGAAATGGTAGCGAAAAGCTTTATAGCTTTTGCTGAAAAGGAAATCATCTACCGAAAAAATGACAATCCTGAATGTGAATTAACTCCTGAAAAGGTACTGCAAGACACAATTGGCACCTGTCTGATCATTGCTAAAAAAGGTGGCGGAACTAATGATGAGAAGCAAAAGTTTGCCGAATTACAAAAAGGAATCAGAGGCTTTAATTCGGGCTTCCTGATGTCGGGCAGTTTTCGTATTGATGATGCCGTAGCGGCAGCAGCTCGGATTGCATATATGGCTGCCAAAATCCTGGTAAACGATATGTCACCCATTGTCTACTACAAAGGACAGGACATCAGAGGCTTGAACATCGAAGATCAAGATTGGAACTTTCTGAATAAGCTGAAAAAGCAACCGGATAAATCGTCCTTCTATTATTGGTATCAAACCACGCAAATAATAGGGAAGAAAGAAAATTAGAAATAAAGTACGGATCCGAACCGGGAAATGCTTCTAAATGACACAAAACTCTATGCACAGGGGGAAGAACGGCATGCGGCTTGCGGCGAAAGACGAAGAGACTGCAAGACTGCAAGACCGCAAGACCATATAATGATTACACATAGAAACTACCATGTCGCGTTGGCACAATGTTTGTTGCTAAATGTCTGAGATTTTAATCTGCTTAATCCTGAGGATACTGATGAAATATACAACCATAACCGTATTATTCTTTTTATCACTATTGGGTTGTACAAAAGATGGTTGCAGTAAGATATTACTGCTTAAGGTTGACTATATGACAAATACATTCGAGGGAGGACATGAACAGATTTTATCGAAAGGAATATCCCATTCTGATACAATTCCGATTATCGTTGAATACGCTCCTCCGGGAGATTTTGGTAATATCAGGTTAATCTATAAACCAGGCTCAGAAACAATTTTCGATGGCTCGATTATCTGGGGGGGAACCGGTAAAATCTCATATCCCAAATCATTTTATGACCCCGGTAATTATCCGAAACTTTCATATCAGATAAACTTCCCCGATAGTTCACGAATACAATACTTAGATTATTTCTCGCCCAGGAATTTGGATTACTCAAATATCTGGCAATCAATAAATAATCTTGAAATAGTTTCAGAATATCTTAGCAGTCAAAAAAAGATAGTGTTTTTCCTTTATATGCCAGGTGTAGGTGTCGGTGATCCAAATACCTGGGATTGGTTTGTAATATTCAATAAATAAAAACGTAGTCTGCAAACAAGTTGGCAATAATCAAGAATTTCCAGCAATATTAGCATCATGACCAGAATAATAATTCCCCTCCTTATTCTTTGCCTGACAAATTCATGTGCTACATTACTTAACAGCAAAACAAAACGAATTGATATTATTACAAACACTCCTGCAAAAGTGACTCTGAATAATCAAACTCTGGAGAATGTAAATAACCGGACGAAATTTATTGCTCTCAGAGATATCAGACCAATAAATCTTTCAGTGTACAATGATTCGGTAATAAAGAATATTAGCCTTGATGCTAAAAACTCATTCGCATACTGGATGAATATTTACCCGACATTGGGTCTTGGTATGCTTGTGGATAAGGATAAGCCCAACAGATACACCTACCCGGGCCGGGTTTATATTGATATGACGAATAATGAGCCAAAATTCACAACATATTATCCATTTTACAGAAAAGGGAGCACTGTTCTTAATGCCTCATTACCACATATTAACGCGTTTCTGCTAAAACCTGTTGGTGAAGATTCAACTATGAGTAGTCTTGGATTTTGGGGCATTAAGCTGGGAGTAAATTACTTCCATAATAAAAATCAATTTTGGGATTTATCCCTGAGTGCTGTATCCGATTTTTTTGCTCCATTTCCGGGAGCAATTGATATTATGGGTGAATATGATTTAATGACTTCGATTTACAGCTCATTTTCACACAACCATAGAATTGGCAGACTATCATTGGGATATGGATTGAGTTTTTCAAAAAACACCTGGGATCACAGATATTATGACAGATTTGATGCACCGCCGCCATTAAGAGAACCTTTCAAAAAGTCTGAATATAGTCTTGGATTTGTATTCCCGGCTTATTATCAATTAGGTGAATATTTTTATATGGGCCTGATCTACAGACCAACATTTTTAAAACTTCATCCGGAAACACAAATGGTTTATGAACATCTGATCAGCTTTGATTTTGCATGGAAATTTAACCTGACAAAATAACTATTGCCAACTGCCCGGTATTTGTCATTGGCGTTCCGCAGCGCGAATGCAAAAATATACGCGACTCTGAACCAACAAAACATTATTCACATCTAGTGCACAGAATATTGGACGAAAACCGGGCAGACGCCAAGTCGTTGATTAATGAATTAAAAAATTTAAAGATGGAATCAACTCAGAACAAGAAATTAGAACAGAAAGTACCGGACTCAGAATCCAAGACGATAGAGAATATCTTGAGAAGATTCAGCGAAAAAATCATCTGACCAATCATGCGCTCAATTTATAAGCAGCACTGTAAGTTCAACTTCAAAGTTTAATTTATTAGAAGTGCAGCACCCTAAAAATTGGGGTTTACAAACATTTTCTGTAACATTGCGCCCGCTATTTGTACCCCTGCCCTCACGTTTTATTGCATTTTGCAGGGTATTCACCGGGCGAGCAGCCAATACGATAATAATATGAGGCAAAAAAATAGTGCCTTTGCCGCCAATTTCATCGGGATTTTCCTTTTTGGAATCTCCATGGTCATCATCGGTTCAACGCTTCCATTGTTGAAAGAAAAGTTCGGCATGACCGATATCCAGGCCGGCAGTCTTTTCTCTATCCTTCCCGTTGGAATACTTATCGGTTCAATCACGTTTGGCCCCATTGCCGATAAATGGGGCTATCGCTGGGTGCTTTCCACCGCGGGCCTCTTCCTGGGGCTTGGTTTTTTCGGAATTGCTCACGCCCACTCCATTGATCTGTTGCGGCTTTGCATTCTGGTTTTCGGCGTAGGTGGAGGTGTCATGAACGGCGCCACAAGCGCATTGATAGCCGATTTGAGCGAAACCCGAAACAAAATCGCCAACCTCAACTGGCTGGGTGCATTTTTCGGCATCGGCGCTTTTTGTATGCCCATTGCTATGACACTGATTAACAGTATGCATTACGTTATGCTTATCGATATTGCCTGCGGTTTAAGCATTCTGGTTGCCGTGCTTTTTGCCGTGATCAGCTACCCAATCACGGTTGAAAAAGAAAAAATATCGTTCAGGCTTGTTCCCATTTTCGTGAAAAACAGGATGTTCCTCATGATCTGTTTTTACCTGTTTTTTCAATCGGCTTTTGAAGCCATAGTAAACAACTGGTCGGTATCGTTTTTCATGGACAGTGTAGGCGTTGTGCAGGAAAAAGCGTTGGTAGCATTATCATTCTCGGTACTTGGTATGATCATGATGCGCGTACTCACGGGAAGCATTTTCAAATTATTGTCCTACAATCAATTAATCCGAATAGCGCTCACGCTGCTTACACTCGGGCTTATTTGCCTGATACTTCCCGCACCCTATTTCGTACGCGTTGCCGGGTTGTTTTTCCTCGGTACCGGATTGGCTCCCGGGTTTCCGGTTATGCTGGGTGTAGTGGCCGGGATCTTCAAAAACGTTTCGGCCACGGCATTTAGTTTCGCCATGGTTATCGCGCTTACCGGGAATATCATTATTAATTACCTTACCGGGGTTTTCGTGGATAAATTCGGAGTTGGCGTTTACCTGTACGTGGTACTGATTGAGATCATCGCTATGGTGATTGTCTTTGGACTGATACGCTCAAGCGAGAAGAAAACGGAATCCGGACCTGTCCTGCAGCCTCCGAAATAATCCTCGCCCGGAAAAAGTCCTTAAAAACACAAACCTCTGATAACCAGGGGTTATTTTATCGATTTCGTGATCCCGGAGAGACTCGAACTCTCAACCAACAGAACCGGAATCTGTCATTCTATCCATTGAACTACGGGACCTGTTACTGCCCCCAAAAGTAAAACCATTGGAGCGGTTTTACAATTAAATGCCAAAGTTTTTCTATTTTCGCAAACTTAAAAGACGGATGACGGTATTTCTTTCTCCGGGCTCACGTCTCAGGCCTTCGGCCGCTTTTTTAACAAACTTATTGTTGTATAACAAATGGACTACAACTTCAAAGCCATAGAGGAAAAATGGCAGGATTACTGGGAAAAAAACAAGACATTCAAAACGCCCGATGATCTTGATAATCCTAAAAAATGCTACGTACTTGACATGTTTCCCTACCCGTCGGGAACAGGCCTTCACGTAGGCCACCCCGAAGGATACACAGCCACCGACATATACTCGAGATTCAAAAGGATGAAAGGATTCAACGTCCTTCATCCGATGGGCTGGGACGCTTTCGGACTTCCTGCCGAACAATACGCTATCCAAACGGGAACACATCCCGCCATTACTACAAACAAAAACTGCGACACTTTCAGAAGACAGATAAAAAGCCTTGGACTAAGCTACGACTGGGACAGGGAAATAAACACCACCGATCCAAAATATTTCAAATGGACCCAGTGGATCTTCATCCGCCTCTTCAATACATGGTTCGACGAAAACCTGCAGAAAGGAAGACCTGTTAATGAATTAACAATACCTGATGAAATTAAATCGCTGGGAGATAAGGAGGTCAGAAAATATATCGACTCCCGCAGGCTTGCATATTACGAAAATGCCCAGGTCTGGTACTGTTCAAGCTGCAGGATAGTGTGCGCAAACGAAGAGGTCCTCAACGACGGTTCGCATGAAAAATGCGGCAACCAGGTTGAAAAGAAGTATCTCAAGCAATGGATGCTCAGAATCCCCCTTTATGCCGAAAGACTTCTGAAAGGTATCGACGGCCTGAACTGGCCTGAAGGTATAAAGGAAATGCAGAGAAACTGGATCGGGCGTTCCACCGGTGCCGAGGTCGATTTCCGGATAGAAGGCCTCGATGAAAGTCTCACCGTTTTCACAACCAGACCCGACACCCTGTTCGGAGCCACCTACATGGTGATTGCCCCCGAACACCATCTCGTTGATAAAATAACCACCGACAGCCACCGGAAACAGGTGGAACAATATGTAAAACAGTCGGCCCTTAAATCGGATCTCGACAGAACCGACCTGGCAAAGGAGAAAACAGGTGTCTTCACCGGTAGATATGCCCTGAATCCGGTTAATAACTCCAGAATCCCGATATGGATTGCCGACTATGTGCTGACCGGATACGGAACGGGAGCAATCATGGCAGTTCCCGCGCATGACACAAGGGACTTCGAGTTCGCCGAAAAATTCGGCCTGCCCATAATATGCATCCAGGACCCCGACGTCAGCGACGCGGAACAGAGAGCCAGAATCCTGGAAGGCAATGAGTGCTGGACTGAGGACGGAATATATATCAACTCCTCAGATCCGGTGACCGGCATCGATATAAACGGCCTGAACAAGGAGGCCGGAATTGAAAAGATAATAAGATGGCTCGAGTCGCGGAACCTGGGAAGGGCAAAGGTTAACTACAAGCTGCGCGACTGGCTGTTCAGCCGCCAGAGATACTGGGGTGAACCCTTCCCCGTGGTTCACTGGGATGACGGAGAGATAAGCGTCATTGATGAAAAGGAACTACCACTGGAACTGCCGGCACTTGAAAAATACATACCGGGCGAATCGGGCGAGTCTCCTCTTGCAAACGCGGGAGAATGGCTGAACGTGGTAGACGCTAACGGACGCGGGGGAAGAAGGGAAACAAACACAATGCCCCAGTGGGCCGGATCGTGCTGGTACTACCTTCGATTCATCGACCCGCGTAACGACCAGGTTATATTCGACAGCGAAAAGGAAAAATACTGGATGCCTGTCGACCTTTATATCGGAGGCGCTGAACATGCAGTGCTTCACCTGCTTTATAGCAGGTTCTGGCATAAGGTGCTGTTCGACCTCGGCATTGTATCGACCGACGAACCCTACCAGAGGCTCTTCAACCAGGGAATGATACTTGCATTCGCTTACGAAAACCAAACCGGGGCAAAGGTCCCGGCTGACCAGATTACGGAAAAGAATGGAAAATACTACAATACGCAAACCGGCGAGGAATTGAAGCAGATCGTGGCTAAAATGTCGAAATCACTCAAGAATGTAGTAAACCCCGACGATGTCACCGAAAAATACGGCGCCGATTCACTGAGGCTATACGAAATGTTCATGGGACCTCTCGACGTGATGAAACCATGGGACGAAAGGAATGTAAAGGGAGTGTTCAATTTCATAAGCCGCACCTACAGGTTCTTCTCCGAACCGGGAAACATAAGCACCGGCGAAGAGGATATCGAAATCCTGAAGGGACTCCACAGAACGATAAGGAAAGTCGAAGAGGATATCGAGAACCTGAAATTCAATACCGCGATCTCGGAAATGATGATCTTCCTTAACCTTGTGTATAAAAAAGGAAAGGTCAACAAAGAAACAGCAGGCAGCTTCATCCTGATACTGTCTGCCTTTGCTCCCCACCTGGGAGAGGAACTCTGGCAGATACTGGGACACGATCACAGCCTGGCATACGAACCATGGCCTGAAGTTAACCCGGAATATCTGAAAGTCGATATTATAGAATATCCCGTTTCCTTCAACGGCAAAATGAGATTCAAGATAGAACTCCCGGCCGAAATGAATAAGGATGATATTGAAAAAGCTGTTTTGGCTGATGCGCGCTCAGAAAAATGGACCGGAGGATCGAAGCCGCTCAAGGTGGTGGTCGTTCCCGGCAAAATAGTCAATGTTGTTGTCAAACCCTGCTAAAGAATAAATCAGTAATGCCCTTCCGGACCGGATTAATTGTCACAGTACTTTTCATATTATTCACATTTTCATGCAATGAGGCAGTCAACGAATTGAAATCCCTGCCTCAGACAGCTCCTCCGGATACGACGGCAGTAAGAGAAACAGCAAAAACATTCATGTACGGGATCCCTGCCGACTCGTTCGACCTGGTGAACGGACAGATCAGAAAAAACGAACTCCTGGCTACAATCCTTCTCAGGTATGGGATCAGTATGGAGGAAACAGAGATGGTGGTCAGAAACTCTGCAGCGGTATTCGATGTACGAAAAATCAGATCGGGAAACAATTATACGGTATTCTGCAGAAAGGACAGCCTGGCCCGTGCCGCGTACTTCGTGTATGAGCATGATCCTACAAGTTGCTATGTATTCAGCTTCACCGATTCGCTTAATATTACTCCCTACAGCAAGGAGGTCAGAAAAGAAATCAGGTATGCCGGCGGGACCATCGAAACTTCACTCTGGGATGCAATGGTCCTTAATGGTTTGCACCCTTCACTGGTTATTGGGCTTTCCGATATCTATGCCTGGAGCATCGATTTTTTCGGGCTGCAGAAGGGAGATAGCTTCAAGGTAATTTATGAGGAAATGTCGATTGATGATAAACCGCTGGGAATATCGAGGATTTATGGTGCATCATTTACCGGTTCGGGAACTACCATCTATGCCATCCCTTTTATCCAGGATGGCCGCGAAAGCTATTTCGACAGTGAGGGCAACTCGCTGAGAAAAGCATTTCTGAAAGCTCCTCTGCAATATTCAAGAGTCTCATCCCGCTTTTCAGCCGGCAGGCTTCATCCCATTCTGAGAATAAGACGACCGCACCACGGTGTCGACTATGCCGCGCCGGTGGGAACCCCGGTTCATGCAGTGGGCGACGGCCGTGTAACACAGGCAAGCTACGACAGCGGATCGGGCAGAATGGTCAGGATTGTCCACAACAGCGTCTATTCAACGGCTTACCTTCACCTGAGCAGGTTCGGGGCAGGAATTGCTCCGGGAGTATATGTAAAACAGGGAGATGTTATCGGATATGTTGGCAGTTCAGGGCTCTCAACAGGGCCTCATCTCGACTTCAGGTTCTTTATGAACGGCTCCCCGGTCGACCCCCTGAAGGTTGAAGCTCCCCCGGTGGAACCGGTGGCGGAGGCAAATATGCCGGCATTCGAAAAGACCAGAACAGTGATACTTAGTCTGCTCGATACCTTTTAATTTTAATTAAAGATATCAGGGAAGTCTGCTGACAAGATCTTCAATCACAGAAGGAAAGTGCATATATTCAAGAGCATGAACCCTTGAGGCCAGCTCTGCAGGCGAATCCCCGTCCAGAACCGGACAGCTTGCCTGAAAGATAATATCACCTTCATCATAGTTGCTGTTAACATAATGAATGGTAATTCCCGATTGCCTGTCACCCGACTTTATTACAGCTTCGTGCACCCGGTCTCCATACATCCCCTTTCCCCCGTAACCTGGTAACAGCGCCGGATGAATATTAACTATCCTGTTGGCGTAAACATCAATTATAGCGGATGGAACAAGCCACAGAAAACCGGCAAGCACAATGAAATCAACCTCGTGTTCCCTTAACATTTCCAACACCCTTCCATTATCACTGAAATCCTTCCGGTCGAAAAACACTGATGGTACGCCAAGCGACGCAGCACGCTTAAGCACATAGGCATCCCGACGATTTGACAGAACCAGGCAAACCCTTGCCGAATCCCTGTTCGAAAAATACTTTATTATGTTTTCAGCATTGGTTCCGGACCCTGAAGCAAATATGGCTATGTTCTTCATTCAATGATAGTTGTATTAATTGCCGGGAATTATACACCTTCCTTTTGTCTAAGATTATTGTATTGTTTTTCAATAAATTAGACCGGCAGATAAATAAAAACCATGAAAACATTTGAAAATATTGTACAAATATATTTCTTTGCAAGGTTTTCCAATATTATTAATTTAAATTTAAAATTATGGCAGACATTGCTACAAGAGTAAAAGAGATTATAGTTGATAAGCTTGGAGTTGATGAATCTGAAGTCACTCCCGAAGCCAGTTTCACCAATGACCTTGGAGCTGACTCTCTTGATACTGTTGAATTAATCATGGAATTTGAAAAAGAATTCAACATCGGAATTCCTGACGATCAGGCTGAAAGCATCAGTACCGTGGGTGATGCTATCAAGTATATAGAGGAGAATGCAAAATAGTTTTGCATTTATAAATATCCTATTATGAGACGAGTCGTAGTAACCGGGCTTGGAGCATTAACTCCAATAGGGAAGAATTTGCATGAATATTGGGAAGGATTAAAAAACGGAATCAGTGGATCAGATCTGATCACCAGATTTAATACAGAAAAATTCAAGACCAGGTTTGCATGTGAATTAAAAGGCTATGACTCCTCAAACTATTTTGAAAGAAAAGAAGCAAACAAACTCGACTTATTTGCCCAGTATGCCCATATTGCATCCGATGAGGCCATTGCAGATGCAGGCCTGTTAAGCGACAAGGTTAACAAGGAAAGAATAGGAGTAATATGGGCATCCGGCATTGGTGGAATTGATACATTCTATCAGACCATCAAGTCGTTCGTTGAAGGGGACAGTATCCCGAGGTTCAGTCCCTACTTCATTCCGAAGATGATAAGCGACATAGCTTCAGGATCAATCTCAATTAAATACGGCTTCAACGGTCCCAACTTCAGCACTGTTTCTGCATGTGCCTCTTCAACAAATGCATTAATCGATGCCTTTAACTATATAAAGTGGGGCAAAGCTGATGTTTTTGTAACCGGAGGTTCTGAAGCAGCAATAAATGAGCCGGGTATCGGCGGTTTCAACTCAATGCAGGCCATGTCGGTCAATAATGCCGAATACAAGACGGCATCGAGGCCTTTCGACCTCACTCGTGACGGTTTCGTAATGGGAGAAGGTGCAGGTGCACTTATAATTGAGGAATACAAACACGCCCTTGCAAGAGGGGCAAAAATATATGCCGAGATTATTGGAGGCGGTATGAGCGCCGATGCCTTCCACCTCACAGCGCCTCATCCTGAGGGCCTCGGAGCAACAAGCGTAATGAAACTGGCTATCGAGGATGCCGGACTTAAACCAACTGACATCGATTATATTAATGTTCACGGCACCTCTACACCTCTTGGTGATATCCCGGAAGCAAAAGCAATTGTGAATGTTTTCGGGGAACATGCCTATAAGCTGAATATCAGCGCCACTAAATCGATGACAGGTCATCTTCTCGGCGCCGCGGGAGCGATCGAAGCAATAGCCGTCATAATGGCCGTGGTAAACGATATCATACCTCCTACAATAAACTACAAAGTTCCCGATCCCCAGATAGACCCGAATCTTAATATAACCCCAAATGCAGCCCAGGAAAGAAAAGTAAATTTCGCACTGAGTAATACATTCGGGTTCGGAGGCCACAACGCATCCATTATTATTAAAAAAGCCGGACTTTAGTGTGTCCTTATTCTCATTAAAAAATAAGGGAACCTACGTCGTCGATAAGCAGGAATTCGCTTCCCGCCTCAAAGAGATTACCGGTTTCCGTACATCCAATATACGCCTTTACGAAGCCGCATTCATTCACAGGTCTGCATCATTTACACTTCCTGATGGTCAGAGAATAAACAACGAACGGCTCGAGTTCCTGGGAGATGCTATTCTCGATGCGATTCTCTCCGATTATCTTTTTGAGAAATTTCCCGAAGCCAGCGAGGGAGCCATGACCAAGATCAGGTCGAGGATAGTAAACCGCGAAATACTGAACCAGCTCGCCGTATCAATAGGAATTGACAAGATCCTGGTTAGCCATGTGAATACCAACTACCCTACCAGAAACCTTTACGGAAACGCCCTCGAAGCCCTGATTGGAGCAATGTTCGTCGACAAGGGGTTCAAAAAGACAAAAAAACTGTTCATCAACAGAGTCTTCAACAAGTATCTCGACCTGGAGAAAATAGTTGACAACGATAGCGACTACAAGAGCATGGTTTTCGAATGGACCCAGAAAACCAAGGCTAACCTGAGCTTCGAATACGAGGAAGAATATGATTCCGCGCTCCGAAAATCGGTATTCTCGGCAACCCTGCTGATCGATAAAAAGGTTTACGGTACCGGCCAGGGCGATTCAAAGAAAGAAGCCGAACAGGAAGCCGCTTGCAAGGCATGGTCAATTATAAAAGATTTTAACCACTCAAGGCTTTAGCTTCCCGCACTTTTATTAACTTTAGGGCTCAGCATTAAATAAAATGCGTAGCATCGGTAAAATACAGAAGTTCCACCTTCCTGCAAGTGATGATGATATACCATTACTGCTGGGTATTGCTTCGTCAGCACCCGATTACAGGCTCTCGCTTAACCTGAATAAGAAACTTGGAATATCCCTTAAAAGCATCGATCCGGTTGAATTCAGGGATGAAAAAGACGATGAATACCGTTTCAGCAGGTTTTCCGATTCAGAATCACACACGGCGTACGGGCTGCAGCTGGTGTCAAACAGGTTCGGAAAGTATTACCTGCTGTCAAAACTTAAGAATTTGGACTTCCTTATACTAATACCGGGATCGACTGATGAACCGGGCCGTGAAAAAATTATTGCTGACATCAGGGAAACCGATTCAGTGACCGGAGTATTCAGCATCGATATCAAGTCGCTCAAGGATAAGAACCTGAAATACCTATTCTAACTAACCAAGCATACCTGACAAAAAGAAAAGCCGCCCCGGGCGGGGCGGCTCCTTTTTGATAACCCTAAAACTAACCTAACCTATGAAAAAAACCTCTATACCGTATGAAACAAATATCATGCCAAATTCTTTGCAAGGATAAGAAGGGATTTTCTAATTACAAAATATTTTTGCCCCCAAACATCAATATTAACAGAACTTTAATAAATTTTTAATTTTCTTAACTTTCCTGAAAATAACGTATCTGCTGCATTCGTGCAGACGGGAACCATAAAAGGGCCTGTATGCGGTTGTTGCCGTAACTGATGGTGCCACGGTTCAGTTTAGCGGATGTTAAAGAACGTTAAAGGATAGGGTTAATACAATATATACCAGTACTTTTATAGCTGTATGAAGCGGAAAACAATAGTTTTACTGGCCATCCTGTTCTTCTTCGTTATTTCCGGCCTGATCCTGGTGCAGCTATACTGGATAAAAAACGCCATTGAAATAACCGACCAACAATTCCGCTACAATGCCAACAAAGCCCTCGAATCGGTGGTACTCGACCTGGAAACCCAGGAAATAATCGATTACATAGTTGATGAGATTGAACCGGAATCAACCGATTCGGTAACGGCAGTCATCCCGGCTAGATCAGCTCTTGCCAGCAGGCTCAGAGACTATAATTACGATATGATGCTTCCCGAGATTTATGGTTTCGGGAATCGCGGCAATGACTTCATAGTTTCCAGTTCGGGACAAAAGATTTACATTACCGCGAAGGATATTTCTCCAATCCCCGAAGAGGATATTACCGAACCATCCGACCAGAGAATAAATGCAGGGCTTTCAACAAGGGTAAGCAACAAGATAGTTTATGTCGAAAGAATAATGGAGCAGATACTTCAGACCACTCCCGACATAAGAGACAGAATTGAGCCTGAAAAAATAACCCCGCTCCTCAGGAATGCACTTAACAACGCCGGCATACATCTCGACTTTGAATTCGCGATCAGGTCGGGCAGGCTGGGTACCATCTGGAGAAGCCCAGGATTCACAGATGCTCCGGGAACCAACAAGTTTATTATCCAGCTTTTCCCCAACGATCCGGTTCCCAGCCAGAACCAGCTGGTGCTTTACTGCCTCCAGGAAAACCAGTATAAATTCAGACAGACCGGAGGCCTGGCAGGCCTTTCGCTGATATTTACCCTCCTCCTGCTGATGCTTGCAACAAGTACCTTCATAGTTATCTTCCGCCAGAAAAAAATGTCTGAAATAAGGAATGATTTCATAAATAACATGACTCATGAACTTAAGACTCCCATCTCAACCATTTCACTGGCATCACAAATGATCTCCGATAAGTCAATCCCCGATGAGGATAAAAATATAATCCACCTCTCGGATATAATCTCTGATGAAAGCATGAGGCTCAAATTACAGGTCGAAAAGGTACTTCAGATGGCTGTCTTCGAGCGTATGAATACAAAACTGTCCTTCAATGAGGTGGATATCCACAACCTGGCCAGCAAAGCAGTAGATAATTTTTCGCTCCAGATAGCAGCGCGCGGAGGAAAAATTATCAAGGAACTAGGGGCGGAAAAACCCGTCGCCCTTGCCGATGAAGTCCATATGCTCAATGCAATTTCAAACCTGATCGACAACGCCCTCAAATACTCCATCGAAACACCGGTGATAAGAATCCTGACCAGAAACAACAGGAAGGGACTGCTGATATCGGTTGAAGATAAGGGGATAGGAATTAGCAAGGAAAACCTTAAAAGAGTATTTGACAAGTTCTACAGGGTTCACTCCGGAAATGTACACAATGTGAAAGGATTCGGACTCGGATTAAGCTATGTGAAAAAGATTATTGAAGAACATAACGGGACAATCAAGGTTGAAAGCCAGCCGGGTAAGGGATCGAAATTCATTCTATTCATCCCCCAGAACGGGAATAAAAGAAACTGATCCTTTATGCAGAGCTCTGATAAACCCTATAATATAAACATTGTTGAAAGATGAAGAAAAGAATACTGCTTGCTGAAGATGACTCTAACCTGGGCTCATTGCTGAGAAATTACCTTCAGGCCAAGGAATATGAAACCAGCCTGTTCGTTAACGGAAGGGCGGCCCTGGAACATTTCAAGTCAGGAATGTACGACCTGTGCATTCTCGATATAATGATGCCCGAAATGGACGGACTGGCTCTCGCGAAGGCCATAAGAAACATCGATCCGGCTATCCCGGTGATCTTCCTCACCGCCAAAAATCAGGAGGAAGATGTTATCGAGGGTTTCAAGACGGGCGCCGACGATTACATCACCAAACCATTCAACATGGAGGAGCTTCTGTACAGGATAGAAGCAATTTTCAGGAGAACAACCGCCGGGCCGGCCGAAATAAAAAATGAAGAACTGCACCAGATAGGAACCTATGTCTTCGACAGTAAAAGGCACCTGCTGAACTTCAAAGATGCTCAGATCAGCCTCACAACCAAGGAATCGGAACTGCTCCTGCTGTTGTACCGGTACAGAAATGAGATCCTCGAAAGGAACTATGCCCTGAAAACCATCTGGACCGACGACAACTACTTCAACGCCAGAAGTATGGACGTCTATATAACCAGGCTGAGAAAATACCTGAAGAAGGACCCGGAAGTGAAGATCCTGAACATACACGGCAAGGGGTACAGACTTATATGCTGAAAATAATACCCCGGCCAGTTTGAAAAGCCAGGGTATCGTGTTTAGGTTAGATAGAAGGGTGATTTTTATGAAGAACACTTCATTTTCCCGCGACTAATGTAAGAATTTTTTCCAAAATGCATCTTGCCGGAAAATAATTTCATCGCTCAGTCAAGCCTGAGCACCGCGAGAAAAGCCTGCTGGGGCACTTCGACATTCCCTATCTGCCGCATCCTCTTCTTTCCCTTCTTCTGCTTCTCAAGAAGCTTGCGCTTCCTGGTAATGTCGCCGCCATAGCATTTAGCCGTGACATCCTTTCTGACAGCCTTGACAGTCTCCCTCGATATAATCTTGGCCCCGATTGCAGCCTGGATTGCAATGTCAAACTGCTGCCGCGGGATTAGCTCCTTAAGCTTCTCACAGATCTTCCTCCCGAAATCGTAAGCATGACCCCTGTAAATCAAAGTGGAAAGTGCATCAACCATCTCCCCGTTCAGCAGAATGTCGAGCCGAACCAGATCGGCTTTCTGATAGTCTGTATAATAGTAATCAAATGAGGCATATCCCTTGGAGATGCTTTTAAGCTTGTCGTAGAAATCAAATACTATTTCTGAAAGAGGCATCTCAAATGTCAGCTCAACCCTGTCGCTGGTCAGGTAAACCTGGTTTTTTAGCGTACCTCTCTTATCGATGCAGAGATTCATGATAGCCCCCACATATTCGGCCTTGGTAATTAGCTGTGCAATAATGTACGGTTCCTCGATGCGATCGATATAGTTGACTGCCGGAAGACCAGAAGGATTGTGAACATCAATCTCTTCACCCTTGGTAGTGTAGACCTTGTAGGATACGTTGGGCACCGTGGTGATCACATCCATGTCGAATTCGCGGTCGAGCCTCTCCTGGATAATCTCCATGTGAAGCAGTCCCAGGAATCCGCACCTGAATCCGAAGCCGAGAGCAGCCGATGATTCCGGTATGAACGACAGGGAAGCATCATTAAGCTGAAGCTTCTCTATCGATATCCTCAGATCATCGTATTCATCGGCATCCACAGGGTAAATACCTGCAAAAACCATGGGTTTCACATCCTCAAAACCTGCAATGGCCTTTGAACACGGATTATTAACATGCGTGATCGTATCCCCCACCCTCACCTCCGATGAATCCTTTATTCCCGAAATAATGTAACCCACATCTCCCGTACTCATTTCGTCGCGAGGTTCCGGCTTCATTTTCAGAATCCCTATCTCATCAGCCGTGTATTCATGATCGGTACTGAAAAACTTTACCCTGTCTCCTTTCCTTATAGTACCGTTGACTATCTTAAAATAAGCTATTATCCCCCTGAAGGAATTGAACATGGAATCAAAGATAAGCGCCTGAAGGGGCGCTTCCGGATCGCCTGCCGGAGCAGGAACAAGCTTGATTATCCTTTCGAGGATGGTGTCGATCCCCATGCCGGTTCTGGCGCTTGCTTCAATTATATCGTCCCTGTTGCAGCCAACCAGATCGACGATCTGATCCTTAACCTCATCGGGCATCGCACTTGCCATGTCCATCTTGTTGAGTACGGGTATAATCTCGAGGTCATGATCGATGGCCATATAAAGATTGGAGATAGTCTGGGCCTGAATTCCCTGAGTGGCATCGATAACCAGCAGGGCTCCCTCGCAGGAAGCTATCGACCTGGATACTTCATAGGAGAAATCAACATGTCCGGGGGTATCAATAAGGTTCAGATAATACAATTCACCGTCGTGGAGGTATTCCATCTGGATGGCGTGGCTTTTTATGGTAATGCCTCTCTCCCTCTCCAGATCCATGTTGTCAAGTACCTGGTTCTGAAACTCCCTTTCATTGACAGTATTGGTCTTCTCGAGCAAACGATCGGCCAGGGTGCTTTTACCGTGGTCGATGTGTGCTATTATACAGAAATTCCTGATTCGATGCATCCGGCTGATAATCTGAAAAACAGATGCAAATATATAAAATTATGAAATACACGGAGTATTAAAACAAGCAGAGCCGGGGTATGCCCCGGCTCTGCATTACAACTGTTATTCAGAAAAATATTATTTATTAATAAGGCATTCCCCCACCCATGCCCTGCGGCGGCATCGGAGGCTGTTTTTCTTCCTTCTCATCAACTATCACTGCTTCGGTTGTCAGGAACATTCCGGCAACTGATGCAGCATTCTCAAGAGCAACCCTTACCACCTTCACCGGATCAATAACACCCGATTCGTAGAGCTTCTCGTATTTGTCGGTCTGGGCATTGTAACCGTAGTCACCCTTACCCGTCTTTACAGCCTGCACTACAACGGCGCCTTCCTTGCCTGCATTGACTGAAATCTGACGAAGAGGCTCCTCAATGGCACGCTTGATAATTTCAATACCGGTAGTCTGGTCTTCGTTGTCTCCCTTGAGTTTTTCAATGGATGAAATGGCACGGATATAGGCAACACCGCCTCCGGGAACTATTCCTTCCTCGATGGCTGCACGGGTTGCATGAAGCGAGTCGTCAACACGGTCCTTCTTATTCTTCATCTCAACTTCCGAAGCTGCACCGATATAGAGAACTGCTACGCCGCCTGACAGTTTTGCAAGACGCTCCTGCAGCTTCTCCTTGTCGTAGTCGGAAGTTGTGGTGGTCATCTGCTGCTTGATCTGTCCGATCCTGGCCTTGATCATTTCCTTGTCGCCAAAGCCGTTGACAATGGTAGTGTTCTCCTTGTTTACGGTTACCTTCTCTGATGTTCCAAGCATATCGAGAGTTGCATGCTCAAGCTTGAGGCCTTTTTCCTCCGATATGACTGTTCCGCCTGTCAGAATGGCAATGTCTTCAAGCATCTCCTTCCTTCTGTCGCCAAACCCGGGTGCTTTAACGGCACAAACCCTGAGGGAACCGCGGAGCCTGTTTACAACCAGAGTTGCAAGAGCTTCACCTTCAACATCCTCAGAAATAATAAGAAGCGGACGACCGCTCTGGGCCGTGGTTTCAAGAATCGGAAGCATATCCTTCATTGAAGAGATCTTCTTATCATAAATCAGGATGTACGGATTCTCCAGTTCGGCTTCCATCTTTTCGGTGTCGGTGACAAAATAGGCCGAGATATAGCCGCGGTCAAACTGCATCCCTTCAACAACCTCAACGGATGTAGTGGTTCCCTTGGCTTCCTCAACTGTGATAACGCCTTCTTTATTAACTTTTCTCATTGCCTCGGCGATGAGTTTTCCAATCTCAACGTCGTCGTTTGCAGAAATCCTGGCAACCTGCTCAATCTTGCTGAGGTCGTTTCCGACAACCTGGGCCTGCGATTTCAAATGGGCAACAACTTTCTCAACTGCCTTGTCAATACCTCTCTTGACATCCATCGGGTTTGCACCGGCAGTAATGTTCTTCAGACCAACTGAAATGATTGACTGTGCAAGAACAGTGGCGGTGGTGGTTCCGTCACCGGCTATGTCACCGGTCTTTGATGCAACTTCCTTTACCATCTGGGCACCCATATTCTCATAGGGATTCGAGAGTTCAATGTCCTTTGCAACGGTTACTCCGTCCTTTGTCACATGCGGAGCACCAAACTTCTTCTCAATTACCACGTTCCGGCCCTTGGGACCAAGGGTTACCTTTACCGTATTCGCTAATTTATCAACTCCTTCTTTAAGCTGTGTACGAGCTTCAATATCGAATTTAATCTCTTTTGCCATATCTGTACGATTTATTTGTTTGCGTTAATTACTGAATGAAAAGAATGTCTGACTGTGAGATGAGAAGATAATCTTCATTATCTATGTTCAGTTCCTGGCCTGAATACTTACCGTAGAGAACAACGTCCCCCTTCTTTACTTCCATCTCTTCATCTTTTTTCGGAGCCCCGACCATGACTACCGTGCCCTGACGGGGTTTTTCCTTTGCTGAATCAGGAATAATGATACCGCTTGCAGTCTTAGCTTCAGCTTCGTGAGGTTTTACAAGAACCTTCCCAGCCAATACCTTTCCTTTTACTTGTGCCATCTTATTTAGTTTTAAAGTTAATGATTTGATTTCTGCCTCAACTTTTAGCGAAATTTATGCCAAACGGTTTTTTTCTGACTATCGGGGTAATAAGCCGACATTTTATCGGTCATATACTGACAATTTCATGCAAACATTCATGTCATGGTGACATATATTGTTGTATGCCAGATATATAAGCCATATAAAAATAAAGTGTCAGTTTATGACAAACTGACACTTTATTTAATACTTATATTATAAAACCCCTAGTCCTCAGGCTGTTGTTCGTTCCCTGAAGGTATTGATGCCCCATCAGTGGGAACAGCAGTGGGAAGTGTGGGAATTGCATTCGGATCAACGGCATTCTGAATGGAACTTTCAATCCTTGAGCGTTCTGCACCCGCGCCGCGAGGTATTGCAGCAGTTGCAACAACACAGAGAGTAAGAATGGTTGCTGCAAGTGTCCATGTTGATTTTTCAAGGAAATCGGCTGTTTTCCTGATCCCCATCGACTGTCCGGCAGAAGTGAAATTGGCAGCCAAACCACCTCCCTTTGAATTCTGAACCAGGACTATCAAAACCTGCAGTACGCAGGCAATGATTATCAATACTGAAATAAAAATATATATTCCCATTTCTATGCTATTTTATAATCTCTCTTACCTTTTCAATTTGAGCCGCAAAGTAATTACTTTTTTCCGGAAATTTCAAACTTAATTTCTCATAAATATCTATTGCCTTGGAATAATAACCCTGAGTGACATAGATCCTTGCCAGTGTTTCAGTGACAAATCCTCCATGCTCTTCCGTATATGGCTTCGACAGATCTTCGTTCGGAGAAGCCGGCTTTTCAATCTGAGGAACGATTCTCGGATTTGCCATAATGAACCTGTCGATAAGATCGGCCTGTTCCTTCCTTTTCTGTTCAATATCAGGTTTGGCGGGCTTCTCTTCGGGAATATCCTTCGCTTCTTCAACAGTTACTGACTCTTCTTCAGGTTCACTTCGAGGAGTAAATGAGAATCCCGGATCCATATAGAAGATTTCTTCCTCCTCCTCTTCCGCTTCAGGTTCATAATAACTCACCGGAATGAACAATTCCGTACCAAAGTAACTATCGTCCATTTCAGGATCGATCGTTCCTACAACAGTTCTTTCCAGAATGTTCGCCATGCTGTCA
>JAXDBC010000095.1:0-3175 GCA_034679225.1 Bacteroidales bacterium
GCAACTTCTTTTCCGCTAAGCCTTATCCTTCCGCTGACGACATTCGTGAACTGAGGATCGAGATAACCGCTGAATCCGGGCTGTTTTCCGCCGACCGTGATTGAAAAGTATCCCGGTTCAATCACTCTCTTGTTCTTCTTGTTGATGATTGAAAACTGTCGCGGTTCGAGACTGAACTCAACAATTTTGCTTTCACCGGGTTTAAGGCTGATCCTGGAGAAGCCCTCAAGCTGCCTTACCGGTCTGGGGGTTGTTGCCTTCTCGTCGGTCAGGTAGAGCTGTACTACCTCGTCACCTTCCACTTTGCCGGTATTGGTAACTTTTACTTTAACGCTGATCTTTTCTCCGGCAACAGCCTTTTCAGGAAGCGACAGATCACTGTAGCTGAATGTAGTGTAGCTCAACCCATAGCCGAAAGGATATAATGGTTCTTTCAGGAAATACCTGTAGGTTTTTCCTGTCATGTTGTAATTCTCGAATTCGGGTATCTGGTCGATTGACTTGTAGTATGTCACGGGCAGTCGGCCGGCAGGATTGTAATCACCGAAAATAACATCGGCAACAGCATTACCAGCCTGTTGTCCTCCGTAACCTGCAAGCAATATAGCGGCAGCTTTTTCCTGAGCATTGTTTATTGCAATTGCCCCTCCGTTGGTAAGAACCACTATTACAGGCTTGCCTGTGGCAACAATGGCATCGAGAAGTTTCTCCTGGGCTTCAGGAAGCCTGATGTCCGTCCTGTCACCGCCGCTGAATCCTTCGATCTTGATAGGCATTTCCTCTCCTTCGAGCCTTTGCGATAGACCAAGCACCAGCACAACTGCATCGGCCCGACCGGCTGCTGAAACAGCCTCCTGAAGCATATCCTCGCGGGGCTGGCTCCAGAGAAGCTTAATATCGGCATCGCCTGCATAATTCTTGTAAAACACTTCAATCTTGTATTTCCGGCCGGCCACAAGCTCAGTCTGGAACTCCTTATGAAAAGCATGATGTTCGCTCCTGTCCGAAAGGACCTTCTTGCCTTCGAAATGTATCTCATAAGCCGACGATCCCCAACTGCCGATTGCATACGAACCGCTCTCGGGAGGAACAAGGTATGTAGTCCATTTAACCCCGAAATCATCGTCCGGCAGATCCTGCGAAGGCGAAAAATGCTCCCAGTAAAAATCTATCTGGTCGTCCCTGCGCGTAAAGACAGGTTCTCCCTTCATATCCCTGTTGTTGTAGTATTCTCCAAGTGCACCCTGTCTTCCGTCGGGAGCCTGCAGGTATCGCGAAGGAATGACGGTGAGATTGTGAACGCCTTGCGCCAGGTCGCTTCCCTCGGCGTAAATCACTTCGGTTTCAGGCTCCAGCTTGTTTCTTATTCCCCTGAGTATGGTAACCGGATCTTTTGGGATTCCATTGTAGTTCCCGATCAGGGCTTCGAAATTATCTGCATTGGGCCCGATAACGGCAATGGTCTTTAGCGTTTTGGCAAGGGGAAGAACATTGTTGTCATTCTTGAGAAGCACTATCGATTCGCAGGCTGCCTTCCTGGCAAGTGTATTATTGTAATCCGAACAATTGACAAAGAAAGGAATGCCGGCATAAGGAACAATTTCGTCAGGATCGAACATCCCAAGCCTGAAGCGAGCTGTAAAGACTCTCTTTGCCGCAAGGGTAATTTCATCTTCCGTGATCAGCCCTCTTTCAACGGCTGCAACAAGGTTCTTGTAATCATATCCGCACTCCAGGTCGGTACCTGCCCTTACTGCCTGGGCAGCCGCCTGGGCAGGATCAGCGGCATAGTTGGTGAACTTGTAGAAATCGGATATTGCCCAGCAGTCTGAAACGATATATCCCTTGAAACCCCACTCGTTCCTGAGTATTCCGTAGAGAACCGGATTCGCACAGCAGGGATGATCGCGGAACATGTTGTAGGCTCCCATCACCGAATACGCGCCTCCATCAACAATTAAAGTCCTGAAAGCAGGCAGATAGGTTTCCCTCAGATCCACTTCGCTGACATTTGCATTGAACTCGTGACGTAGCGGCTCCGGACCCGAATGCACCGCGTAATGCTTCGCGGTTGCCACAGTTTTAAGGTATCTCGGATCGTCACCCTGCAAACCTTTTACAAACTGCAGACCCATACGGCCCGTAAGATAGGGATCCTCTCCATAGGTCTCATGACCCCTGCCCCAACGGGGATCCCTGAAGATGTTGATATTGGGCGACCAGAAAGTGAGGCCCTGGTAAATCCCGGTCTTGCCCCTCCTTTGAAACTCATGGTATTTTGCCCTGGCTTCATCCGAAATAGCATTGGCTACATTGAACATAAGACCTTCATCCCAGGAATTGGCAATGGTTATCGACTGGGGAAAGACAGTGGCAAACCCGGCACGCGCAACCCCGTGCAAGGCTTCGTTCCACCAGTTGTAAGAGGGAATCCCAAGACGCGGAATCGCGGGTGCAGTGTAAAGAAGCTGATCAGCCTTCTCCTTGAGAGTAAGCCGCGATACCAGATCGTTTACACGCTGCTCCTCATCCAGCGAAGGATCCCTGAAAGGAAAGGAATAAGCTCCCTGCTGAGCTTCAACAGGACAGAAAAAGCCCATTAGTAAAATGGCAAGCATAACCCGAACTAACTTTTTCATAATAACACAGATAATATAATTTTGATTCTCAATACTCTCTCATGAAGGCTCAGGGCACAGGGCACAGGGCACAGGGCACAGGGCACAGGGCGCAGGGCTCAGGGCACAGGGCACAGGGCGCAGGGCACGGGGCAAACAAAGAGAAATACCGCGTGCCGTTCTTTACGCATACCGTCCCCATTGAAACCATTTAGATGTCATATTTGATAATTGTTCATTGCTAATTGCTAATTGCTAATTGTTCATTGCTAATTGACTTTCAACGCAATATCAGTCATGTACAAAGGGCTGTTAAGCATAAGCCAGCCGCCCCGATGACCGCTTATTTCATTTACTGTCTGTCCTCCGCTAATGGTATTGACCCAGGTAAAGCGATGCGACCCTGCCGGGAGATTTATTTCCATCAGGACGCTTGTCCCCGGAGTTTCATTCCCGTCAAGGTAAAACACCATGGTCCGGCGATCATCCGAAAGACCCCTGACCGAAACCTTTTCCTGCCCTATAATCCTTGCAATTCCGTCTGGCACAGGTTTCAT
>JAXDBC010000096.1:0-48115 GCA_034679225.1 Bacteroidales bacterium
TCATGAGATGGGATGAAGTTGAGAACATGAGTCATTATCAGTCAAAAGGCGGGATACGGCCATTTACATTCGGATCACATTCTTATTCACACACATATCTGTACGATAGCCGAAACAGATATGAAACGCTTGATGATTACCGTAATTTCCTGGATTATGAACTTGGAGTATCCAGGGAGATCATTGAGCAGTATACACCCGGCGACGTGGAAATATTTTCGCTTCCTTTCGGCGATGGAGCAGGCGATTCCGAAATAATTGCAGCTGCACAGAGGAACGGATATAAATTCATAAGGACATCACTTTGGTCCGCGATTGACAACACGAACCTGGATCTCATGGTAATCCCGAGTCTTCCAATGCTTGACTCAACTGAACCGGACCTGATAGGCTACTACCTGGGCATCTGATCCAAATACAGAATTTTAACTTTTGCTTTGAAAAAAAGGAGAGGGTTTTATGACACTGAATCCAGTCATTGGTTTATTGCATACATATTCTATTTGACATAATATTAATTATAGGAAATATATGATTTAAAAAAAACTGCACGATATTCTTGGCTTTCAGATTCGTGCAGTTTGTTTCTGTGCTTTTTATTTTGTCGCGATGAGGATCAGCTTTTTCTGATTTCGTCCTTAATCCTCTGGATATGTCCTCTGCCGAGTCCCTTGACTTCACATCCAAGCTGGAAATATCTCCTGATATCGTCATCTGAAAGCATTCCAAAGCAATCTATAATTGCAGCGGGTTTCCCGATCTTCTTCACAACCTCGTCAGGATCCAGTCCACGATACGCTTTATGAGGCACGGCCAGAATAACAGCATCAGCATCTTTCAGGGCTTTATCAAGATCTTGCTGAATAACTATCTCTTTCAGTTTCTCCTGGTTTCTGAAGAACCTGGCTTTACTTTGTCCCACACCTGGGAACGTATCCTGCATTTCAAATTCCCACCAGTGTTCAACATACGGATCATGTACGCGAATCTCTGCGCCCATCTCCGCAAGCTTGCGGACAACAATTTCAGATCCGCTGTAACGTGTATCGCCGACATCTTCCCGGTATGCTGCTCCCAGAATCAGAATCTCAGCGCCTGCTATCGGCTGCCCCATATTCCTGAGCGCATCGCGGGTCAGCTGACCTACATGCAGTCCCCTGGTATCGTTGATATCAATAGCCAGCGGAGTAATTCTGAATATATCATCCTCAAAACCAAGTATATGCTTGTATGCCCAAAGACCTAGGCCACCGTCCTTCGGCAGGCAGTACCCTCCTATCCCGGGTCCAGGGAATATCATATTGCTATGTGTCGGACGCATTTTAATAGCCTTGATAACCTTTATGAGGTCCACTCCATTTCTTTCTGCAAAAAGGCTCCACTCATCAAGAAAAGCCAGGATGGTAGCACGATAACTGTTCTCAACAATCTTAGCCGTTTCCGATTCAATGGGTCTGTCCATCACGGTAAGTGGAAACTTCTCAGTGTTAAGGACTTCCGTGAGAAATTTCTCCACCCTTCGTCTTGCTTTTTCATTGATTCCGCTACATACCCTCCAGAAATCGCGGATACTTGCAACATAATTCTTTCCGGGCATCACTCTTTCGTAGCTGTGAGCAAGCAGCGGGTCGGTTTTGATTCCCCTTTTCCTGAACTCCTTTTTCATTATCGGGTATGCGACCTGCTCGGTAGTACCGGGAGCAACAGTTGTTTCAATAAGTACAAGTGCCTCGGCCGGAATATGCTCAGCAATTACATGCAATGAGGCCTCCAGGGCAGCCATATCGGTCTGGCCCGAACGGACATTTCCCAGATCTTCCTTAAGATAGTCGCATTGTACATCAACTACCACCACATCGGCAAGCTTTAGCACATCGTAGGTATAGGTGGCAATAAGTGTCTTCTTTTCGTTGACACATCTGTCGATCATGGGATCCACTTCAGGATCTTCTGCCTTGACAGGCGAAACACCGCGGTTCAGCAATGGTATCTTCCAGTAACTTCGCGGGCTCGGACGCTGCATGCCAATAACGAACTTCGACGGATTGCCATTTTTGTCTACGGTGTCTGCAACGATGGCGGCCATAACAGCCCCAACAAAGCCTACGCCCATAACCACTACAATCTCAAGTCCCTTGGCGCGTTCCTTTTCGACTCGTTCTTTTAAAATCTCGAATTCCTTCGCGTAGTCCTCAGGTTGTGGCAGGGGAAATTTCTCTCCTGCAGGGCTGACTGAATACTTTTCACTCATATGGGTAAAATTGGTTGAATTTATTAATCGCATGTATAGTCTCATAACAGCCTGAATCTGTGAATCAGACTGTCAGTTTTTTAATACGCACAAAATAACAAGTTTATTGTCTCACGAGGATATTAAATTAACGCGATACTATTGTCTCAGATATTTTTGAGGATATCTCCGAGCAGAGTATCAAAATCGATGGTGTTATCCGGCCTTTGTGAGAATCCGAGAACCACCACAACAAGGTCATTGGATGGCAGGATGAAGATCATCTGGCCATCGTGCCCCTGGCATGAATACATGTCTTCCGGAGCCGAAGGATAGTCCCTGTTCCTGTTAAGCCAGAAAAGAGCACCATATTTTCCCCCGCTGGCAAATGCAGGAGTTCGGGTATATTCAACCCAGCCCTCAGGAAATATCCTTTCGCCGCAGAACACCCCGTCGTTCAGGTACAGCAGTCCGAACCTGGCATAGTCGCGGGCAGTTGCATAAAGGTAGGATGATCCGACCAGCGTGCCTGAGGCGTCCACTTCAAAAACTGCATTGGTAATTCCGATCTTTTCAAAGAACTTGTCTTGAACAAAAGCATAACATGAGGTATCACTATCGAACTTATTTCTAATGAGGCTGGTAAGAATATTAGCGGTGCCCGAAGAATACTTCCATACCGTTCCGTTCTGATGTTCCATCGGACTAGTAAGAGCGAAGTCGCTCATGTCACCCTTGTCGAACAGCATCAGATTAACATCCGACCTGCTTCCGTAATCCTCGTTCCATTCGAGTCCGCTCTGCATCTGAAGCAAATCATTTACGGTTATTTTGCTCCTCTCATCATTTTTCCATTCTTCAAATCCGGCAGGCTCCGAAATATCCATTTTTCCCATTCCCACAAGAACGCCGGCAATCGCGTTCGTGAAGCTTTTTGCCACCGACCAGCTCAGAAAACGAGTGTCCCTTCCAAGTCCGGATCTGTAGGCCTCGGCAACCGGCATCCCCTTGTGCAATACAATAAAAGCAAAGGGTATACCTCCATAAGCATTGTCAGACATCAGCTTCCGGGCAATTTCAGTCATGGCAGGCTTATCAATGCCGGTATCAAGCGTGTCAGGCACGACATCCCCGAGCGGCCACGCAGTGGTATCCGGTCGGTAGCCGGGATCCGTATCAACTGCATACACCGCTTCTCTAAGCTCTTCTTCCGTAACATCCCTGATAAGCGTGGCACCGAATCCTTCCCTGTAAATGGCTTTCGATCTGCTCCACAGAAACCTGCTCGTAACACTCTGCTCATCAATATCTACCTTGTTTCTTGTAAATTTGATGAATGAGAAATTCAGGTCAATCTCTTCAATTTCCCTTGCGTCCCTTCCTGACACAAAAACATTTGAACAGAGATTCTTCGCTGCATACCCCGTTATTATAGGCATCAGTGAATTGAGATACAGGGCTCCTCCTGCCATTATCAGGGCAAGAAGCAACACAATTCCATAAAACAATTTTCTCTTTGTCATGTCTCCGGACTGTTTAAAAACACTAAACTATTATAAATTCAGTAAAAATTAATACAGCGATTAAATATATGCACTGAATTTTGACAGCTCTTTCTATCTTTAAGCATATTTGACCATACAAATCATCATATCATGAACCGGATCCTTCTTCTGCTTCTTTTCGTTTCATCCCTTCTGTTTACAATGGGGTGCAGTGGAAACCACCTAAAACTCAAGGTGTATGACCTGAAATGTGAAAATCTTTCCGATCCTCTGGGTATAGGAAGTTCCAGTCCCCGGCTAAGCTGGAAGTTTGAAATCTCTGCTGACGGTGAATCACAGTCGGCATACCAGGTTCTCGCAGCCAGCAGTCCTGATCTCCTGACCGAAAGGAAAGCCGACCTGTGGAATTCCGGGAAGACAGAATCTCCGGAGAGCATACTGATCAGATGGAATGGAGAAGAGCTTCATTCGGGTTCTGTGTGTTACTGGAAGGTGAGAATCTGGGACAACAACGGACGGCAATCAGGCTGGAGTGAAACTGCATACTTTACCACGGGACTTCTTGAAAACTCCGAATGGAAAGGAGATTACATAGGCATTAGCGACAGTTCCGAATTCTGTGTCAGCCCACTTCTTAAACGCGATTTTTTAATAGCCAAGCTATCGGGAAAATACTATTTACATGTCAATTCGCTTGGATATCACGAAGTATGGATTAACGGCACCAGGGCAGGTGAATATGTCCTCTCCCCTGCCGTATCGCAGTTCGATAAGCGGTCGCTTGCCCTCACCTACGACATCACAGATCTGTTAAGAAAAGGAAATAATGAACTGATTCTCTGGACCGGGCAGGGATGGTACAGCAAGGGGCTGCCGGGGGTGCAATGGACCGGTCCCCTGGTAAGGGCACAGCTTGAAAGAATAGACGGAAGGGATCGCGATCTGGTCCTGGTTACAGATTCAGAATGGGCAGCAAGAGCAAGCGGATATTCAACCATAGGAACATGGAGACCTCATCAGTTTGGAGGAGAACTTGTTGAGGGTTCCATGCTGACTGATTACCCGGGGGAAGGAGATAGACCGTGGATCCCAGTGTCGACAGTGCCTTTAACCGAAGTGAAAGTGAGTCCCCAGATGACTGAACCGAACCGGATCATGGATACTGTCAGGGCAGTATCAGTTGGCAGAATTAACGACAGTACCTGGCTTGCCGATATGGGAACAACCCTCACAGGATGGTTCAGGATTAACTTCAGCTCGCTGAAGCCCGGGCAGATAATCGAAATACGCTACAGCGATCATCTTGACAAAAACGGAAAGACAGTGAATCAGGGTCAGATCGACCGTTATATTGCCTCAGGCAGGGCAAGAGAGCAATTCATGAATAAATTCAATTACCATGGTTTCAGATACGCTATGATTACAGGTCTGACCAAAGAACCGGCAATTGAGGATATCACTGCCTTTCTCATTCACACCGGATACACAAAGGCCTCAACTTTTGAATGTTCCGACGGGGATCTGAATTCCATCTACAGTATGATCAACTACACACTGAGATGTCTTAGCCTGGGTGGTTACCTGGTCGATTGTCCCCAGATTGAACGCCTTGGCTACGGAGGCGATGGCAACGCGTCAACAATGACAGCGCAAAGCATGTTCAACCTGGCTCCCCTTTATTCAAACTGGCTCCAGGCATGGGAAGACTGCATCAGGGATGACGGAGGTATGCCGCACACGGCTCCCAATCCCTACAGAGCCGGCGGAGGACCGTACTGGTGCGGTTTCATTATCACTGCATCATGGAACTCATATCTTAACTATGGCGACGATGAGTTTCTGAAAAAATATTACCCGGCTATGCAGCGCTGGCTGGGCTATGCGGAAAATTATTCATCGGAAGGCCTCCTGGAAGGCTGGCCGGAGACCGAATACAGATCATGGTATTTGGGCGACTGGGCTGTCCCGGAAGGCATCGACCAGAGTGATCCGGTATCAGTAGGACTTGTCAGTAATTGTTTTATGACAGTATGCTATGAAACGATGAAAAAAATAGCGACAGTACTCGACCGGGACGGGGATGCCCTAAAATACGCCGAAAGAGAGATGGAACTAAAATCCCTTATAAATCAAAGATTTTACAACAATAAAAACAGTATTTATGGCAGCGGTTCGCAGATTGATCTGGCATATCCCCTGCTGGCAGGAATTGTACCTGATTCACTTGTTTCAGCGGTGAGGCATAAGCTTATCGACTTCACAATGAATGAGCGCGGAGGCCATTTTGCCTGCGGACTTGTCGGAATACCGGTTTTTACCGAGTGGACCACCCTTTACCATGAAGCAGAACTAATGTATTCGATGCTAAAAAAGCGTGAATACCCGGGCTACCTTTATATGACAGACAATGGAGCCACAACGACCTGGGAACACTGGAACGGAGCCAGAAGCAGGATACACAACTGCTACAACGGAATCGGCTCATGGTTTATTCAGGCTTTGGGCGGAATCAGGCCAGACCCCTCCCATCCCGGTTACAGGAAGTTCATTATCGAGCCGCAGATTCCGGATGGTGTAAGCTGGGCGAATACATCAAAGGAGACTCCATACGGAACAATCATATTGAACTGGAAAATTGAAAACGGATCTATGCGCCTGGATCTGAAAGTCCCGGCGGGAAGCAAAGCCGTTCTGAGGATTCCACGAAACTGCGAATCATGGTCGGTAAACGGAGTGGATCATTCTGCTTCAAGCTCAGGAACTGAACTTGATAATGGCTCGTATATTATTATATACAAATTACTTAAATAGAGTATATAAAGCAATACATTAGGTCAATAAACATCCTGTCATTGGGCTATAAAAATGCTTTTTCTGCCTACTAGTCTGTTGCCCCTGAATAGTTGTACCACGTAATATCCCGGAGTCTGTTTTCCGGGGTTGACTTCTATACATTGGTCACCGACTGTTTCCAGTACCTGTTCTTCATAATGTATCCTATGTCCCATCAGGTTGGTAATAACTATTTTGACCAGACCGGGATTTTTCAAGTTGAAATACATACTGAATCTGTCGCCGACGGGATTGGGAAAAACAACAATGTCATTTCCCCCGCTGCCTGAAACAGTTTCCGAAACCATAACATTGGCATCCATCCAGTTGACCCGCCGGCTTATCCAGTCCTTCAGGTAATCTACTTCTTCCTCATATGTATTCCCGACAAAATAATTCGGCCATACATAGCTGCCTATTATTGGCCATCTCCTGAAATTACGGTCAACAGATTCTCCCAGATACATTATGGTATTATCAATGTAGCTCATTATGGAATCGGTGCTGAATGGACCGTTCCTCAGTTCTTTCCAGCGGGCGGCAAATGAAGTCCTGTAATTGAAATCATCCATCATTCTGGCCCACCAGTGTAACCTATGCCCATAAAATTCCAGGTATTTAGGATAAAGCCAGGTGTTGGTTGCAAGGTTGAAATCAGTGTAATCCTCATTCCCGTAGGCAAGGTCAAAATCCCACAGAGGTCCGGCATGAAGCCTTCCGTCCTTTGAATCCTTGTCCTTGTAGAAAAATGTGCTGAAACGGTATCCGTCCACATTGTTACAAAGCTCCTGGATGATCTGAAAATCAACGAATGACTTTGTGTCAAAGTATTTTCTGAAACCCTCTGCCATATCACTGAACGAATCACTGTTGAGAGTATTCTCCGCATCTGTAAGGAATTTCCGGATATAATACTTCTGCTCATCAGCTATGTCCTCATATTTCGGATATACATAAGTGAATCTGTATCTTTCAGAATAGTTGAACCTGATGACAGGGTTCATCTGGAAGTACTCATCCGGTCCGATATCTTCTGTTTTATCAGCCTTTATTATATAGCCGCCCGTCAGATCATCACCCGTTGTCTCATCCGGATCAAGTTTACTGATATCCACTCTGTTCTTGTCGCGCTTAATTCTTTCCATGAGTTGATATACTCCTATATAATCGCCGTTGAGCCAAACTTCACAGAATCGGTTCCGCGGCTGCCAGCCTCCCATTCTGCTGCCCAGATGGAAAGTAAGTGCATTTCGAAGCATCGTCTTGTCCGAGTAAGGTGCATACAGCACCCAGTCCTCCTCCTCAGGCATTCCGAGAAGCGCTGCACTGGTGTCGTCTCCTTCGGAATTCCTCAATTCGATGGAATAGCTCTTCTTGGGAAACATCTGGGATGACTGGCCCCTAATTTCGATTCCTATATAACCGTCATAATCCGTAGCCTCCTGGAATTGATTGTTTGGATTACCCGGACCATTGTCAATGATCTTCATCCTTGCAGTGATCTTTGGATCGTTTACTATCTGCCTGCCCTCCGTATCGATAATTATCAGCGGCAGGTGCGTGAAATCAGTGCGCGGATCTCTGAACCACTGGGGAGGGTCACTGTAGTTATGGCTCTCGTCACTGATACCGGCAATAAGAAAAGTGGTTGATGAGAGGTCAGATGATCCTTCATTGCAGTTATGAACCTGAAGCGCCAGAAGGTTCTCCCCTTCCTTCAGAAATTCACTGATTACCTGCTTTTCAATTACAAAGCGAGCAGGAATATCTCCTGAAGGCAAGCGGGCTTCGTATGAATCGAGAATGGCATATTCATTAAAGGCCGGTTCGATACCTGGCGTCCCGATGTTTGCCCGTGCAATTTCATTTCCATTGAGATAGGCGACAAAACCATCGTCAAAGTCGACAAACAGGTATAACAATGTTATAACGGAAGTATCGTGAATAATGAAATTCCGTCGAAGATAAACTGAAGGTACATTATCCACCACGGTCATATCATCACCGTCACCGTATCCAATTCCCCCCTGTCCTGTTTGCCATGAGGAATCATCAAAACCGGGAACATTCCATCCAGCCGGAGGCTGGGAATATCCCGGAAAATATGACCATATCTCATCTGCAGACACTATGGTCTCCCAGTGATCGGCCTGTTGTGCGCGAAGCACCACAGAGAAACCGGCAAGAATGAATAAAATAAAGATAAATCTACTGCGCATTATTTTAATGGTTTCAGGTATATATATATACAGCTAATATAGCGATTAACATTAATCATTTGCCAATTATTGCACACCGGACCTCAAATTTCAACCTTATAAACAAATGTCCGGAAAAACAAGGGAACAAGTTTATCAAAAGTCCGATTTGTGCTTATTTTGTCAACCGAATCATTTTCGTAAAATAACGAAGAAAAATGGCACAGATAAGTCAATCTACCCTCGATTTTCTCAGCGATCTGAAGTATAATAATGAAAGGGACTGGTTCAACAGGAACAGAAAGCGTTATGAAGCAGCCAGGGCTGAATATGATAGTTTCGTACAGGCTGTCATCGGAAGGATAACGGAAACAGATCCAATTCTCAGGGGACTGGAAGCTAAAAGCTGTATCTACAGGATCAACAGGGATATCAGGTTCAGTCCCGATAAAACCATCTACAAAACACACCTGGGTGCAATTATCGTCAGAGGAGGAAGAAAGAATGCTGATCGCTTTGCCGGTTATTACATTCACATTGAACCGGGAAACAACAGTATGATTGCCGGAGGAGCATATATGCCCCCAATGCCCTGGCTTAAGGCGATCAGGGAAAATATAGAAGAAAAAGGAGATGCGCTTTTAAAGATACTTGACAACAAGGAATTCAGGACAGTTTTCGGGGAGATAGAAGGAGAAAAGCTGAAGGGAGCACCAAAGGGTTTTTTAAAGGAAAACAAGTATATCGAGTTACTCAGAATGAAGAGTTACCTCGCTTCAACCATTGTTTCAGATAAGGATGTATTAAATACTGATTTCTTTGATTATACAATAAGAGTATGCAAGGTCATAAAACCCCTTAACGATTTCCTGAATGACTATTGATGATTCAGGCTTACTAATAGCACCTGGTAACCATTATTGTATCGATAGTCATCGGAGGATTTATATATCTTGTCGAATCCGTGTTTTCCATTTCGTATTTTCTGATCTCGGCCTCAGTAGTGTTACATATTGTTCGATCGGCGGAAACGGAGTATGATTCTTCCTTTTCGCCGTCATTGACGATGACAGTGAAAGAGGTTTTGCATTTATAACAACCTGAATCCTTGTTACAGGCATACAGCATCACGGGGAACAGAAGCAGAAGCAACTTTCTCATGGTATAAATCCTGTTAAATATTTCTAATTTTGGGGATCTTTCTCATCCGCATGTTCACCGGTGTTACTTCGAGATACTCGTCATCCTTGATCAGTTCCAATGATTCCTCAAGCGAATAGCTAATTTTCGCGGCAATCCTATAGCTCTCATCCGAACCCGACGCTCTCATATTGGTTAGTTTCTTCCCCTTTATCATATTCACTTCAATATCTCTTGCCCTCGTGCTTTCGCCAATCACCTGGCCCCTGTACACATGCTCTCCCGGATCGATATAAAAACGCCCTCTGTCACGGAGTCTGTCGAGTGCATAGCCTGTTGCCATTCCTTCATCGAGTGAGACAATGGAGCCGTTCTGCACGGGCATAAGATCGTCGCCCTTATACGGGCCGTAGGCTCTGAACCTGTGATACATAACTGCTTCGCCCGAAGTTGCCGTGAGCATGCTGTTTCGCAGGCCGATAAGTCCGCGCGACGGTATGTCAAACTCAAGGTGGATAAGGCTCCCCCTGGGTTCTATCACGGTCATTTCTCCCTTTCTGGTAGTAACAAGCTCTATTACCCTGCCCGATAATTCGGCAGTAACATCCACCGAAAGAGTCTCATATGGCTCACATTTCACCCCGTCGATAGTTTTCAGCAACACTTTCGGCTTGCCGACCTGAAATTCATATCCTTCTCTCCTCATTGTCTCAATGAGAATTGAAAGGTGAAGAATTCCCCTGCCAAAAACGATGAAAGTATCCTCTGAACTTGTTTCTTCGACCCTCAGTGCAAGGTTCTTCTCGGTCTCCCTGAAAAGTCTTGTCCTTAAATGACGTGAAGTTACAAATTTACCTTCTTTTCCGTAAAGAGGCGAATTATTGATTGTGAAAACCATGCTCATGGTAGGTTCGTCCACCTCGATTCGCTGAAGGGCTTCAGGCGAAATAAGATCAGCCAGGGTATCCCCTATTTCAAAGTCATCGAGACCGATAACGGCACAAAGATCTCCGCACCTGACGCTATGAGTCTTCACCCTGCCAAGTCCTTCAAATACATACAGTTCCTTTACCCTGACCTTTTTTACTTCTCCTCCCTTCTTGCAAAGGGTATAGTCGTATCCTGCAACAATCTCTCCCCTGAACACCCTTCCTATCGCTATCCTGCCAACATAGCTTGAATAGTCAAGCGAGGCGACCTGCATCTGCGCTGTACCTTCAACAAAGCGGGGTGCAGGTATCTGTTCAATGATCGTATCGAGAAGCGCCGTTATATCTGTGGCAGGTTTCTTCCAGTCGCGGCTCATCCACCCATGCTTTGAAGATCCGAACAGTGTTTCGAAATCAAGTTGGTCGTCCGATGCATCGAGGTTGAACATCAGGTTGAAGATATCCTGCTGGACTTCATCGGGCCTGCAGTTTTCCTTGTCGACCTTGTTTACCACCACAACAGGTTTCAGTCCAAGGTTGATAGCCTTACCCAATACGAATCTGGTTTGAGGCATTGGTCCTTCAAATGCGTCCACCAAAAGAAGGACACCATCGGCCATCTTAAGCACCCTTTCCACCTCACCGCCGAAATCGGCATGCCCTGGTGTGTCTATAATATTGATCTTTACCCCTTTGTAATTAACGGAAACATTTTTTGAAATAATTGTGATTCCCCTCTCCCTTTCAAGATCATTGCTGTCGAGGATCAGGTCGCCTGTACCCTTCCTGCCATCCGACACCTTGCATTCATGGATGATACGGTCGACCAGAGTTGTTTTTCCGTGGTCGACATGTGCAATGATGGCGACATTCCTTATTTCCTGCATAAATCTGATTAAAGACCTGCAAAAGTAATATTGTTGACTTTATTAATGCTAAGAACACGTTAAATAATATTGAATGAACCCCGCGTGTATATAATATATAAACACGTATTTATCTAATTACCAGTTATATGAATCCCACTTTCCTGAGCGGGAAAGTCATCATGCAATTAGAATAAAAATTATTTTATGATGGAAAAAAATCATATCTTGTAAGAATAGACCATGAAATATGAAACCAACATTTATCAAATGCACAAACACGTATTTATTTAATTTTCAACTATATAAGTTTTAATGCCTGAGCAGGGCAGGCACATACCATTAATACTTTTTTATGATGAAGAGATTAATTCTCACCTTTTTCTTCCCCATTCTGGCCTTTAGTGTATTGTTTTCCCAGGCCGGAGAGCTGAAAGTTGGTATGAAGGTTCCCGAATGGATATTTCCTGACGCCAACAAAAAGGAGTTTACCATGAACTCATGGCCCGGCAAGGTCCTTCATATCAATTATATCGATCCGGATGAATCGGACCTTAACGATGAATTCAACAATGCCGTCGACAAGGCAATCAATATTGACAAGAGGATAGATATTGAAAACTACAAGGGATTCGGCATTGTCGACACCAAATCGACCTGGAAGCCAAATAGTCTTATAAGGGCTATTGCCGGCAACAAGGCGAAGAAATACGATACCACCATCCTGTTTGATTTTCATGGTAAATTACATTCCGACTGGGGCTTACCTAAAGACAGCTACACCGTTGCTTTAGTTGACAAGAACAGGGTATGCAGGTATCTTCATTCAGGGAAGATTCCCGCGACTGAGCATGAAAAGATCATCCGGCTGATCATTGAACTGACCAAAGAATAACTCAATCGACCTCGCTGATATCCGTTATATCGGCCCCCAGTTTTGCCTTAATGCGCTGGAGGTCGTTTTTCATTATTGCTATTGACTGGAAGATTTGTTTCTCAGGCATTACCGGTTCCGGCAGTTCATTGCTGATATAATTAACGAATTTCCATATCTCCCTGACCTCATTTATATGTATCTCATAAGGTTCATAAAGGGGATTCAGTGAAAAAAGAGTCAGTTTCCCTGTTTTCCGGATGTTGTTCTCAACGATCTTGAATACTATTCCGTCGTCGATGGTAAATACTATATAGGCATTTCCGTTTATCAGTTCATTCCAGTCCTGGAGATATTCTCCCGTCACCCACGATCCATCAGGTATTGGAAACATCGAATCGCCCTTCAGCTGGAAGGCTCTGTACTTTCTTTTTTCGGAAAGGAAAGGAAGGTTGAATACCGGGAGTTCCCCGATAAATTCAGGGTCGGCATATCCTGTTGTATATCCTGCCTTGGCCTTTTCAGAAACCATTTCAATGTTCTCCCGGTTTTCTGAATTTACAGTTGTGGTCAGAACACGCAGGTTACTCCCCTTCACATAGGCGTCGTACCCTCTTTCCAGTTCACCCAGCTGGCTTTCCGACAGTCCGGCAATGTCGATCTTGAGAAGAGTGTCGATCGACAGGTTGAAATACCCCGAAAATGATACAAGGACATCTATTCCGGGCTGGGCCACGCCGTTCTCATACCCGCTGAGAGTTGAACGTTTCAGGTCAAGGGCTGCTGCCATATCATCCTGGGTGCGCCCCTTTCTTTTTCTCAAAAATTTTATGTTCGACGCGAAGTACATGAAAAAATGATTATATTACAATCATAAATTTGATTAAATTCTAATCAAAAGTATAATATGTTTTCGGGAAATGCAAATATTTTTCAGAAAAATTTCTCATTGTCAGTGTGAGTCGGATTGCTTTTTAACACAAAAGTCATTTTACAATGTTTATTGCAGGCAATACTGAAAGATATGTTCTTCATCTCGACATGGATACATTCTTCGTATCGGTCGAGAGACTTCGCAACAGCAGGCTTGTCGGAAAGCCTGTAATAATAGGAGGTCTGTCGGACAGGAGTGTAGTATCGAGCTGCAGCTATGAGGCCCGGAAATACGGCGTCAGTTCGGCGATGCCGATGAAAATGGCCAGAAGCCTTTGTCCCGATGCAATCATAATCAGGGGCGACATGGAAGCTTACAGCAATTATTCACACATGGTGACGGATATAATTGCCGAACGATCGCCCCTTTATGAAAAAGCTTCGATCGACGAGCATTACATTGATCTGACCGGCATGGACCGCTTTTACGGCTGCTACAAATGGTCGCACGAGCTGAGACAGTACATAATAAAGGAGACCGGCCTCCCGATATCGATAGGGCTTTCAGTAAACAAGACGGTATCGAAGATCGCGGCGGGAGAAGCAAAGCCGAACGGCGAAAGGGAAGTAACAAGGGATAGGGTTCACCCTTTCCTTGATCCGCTGTCGATAAGCAAGATACCCATGATTGGCCGGAAGACCTACCATACACTCCGTTCAATGGGAATTGCCACCATTTACACCCTGAGGAACATTCCGGCCGAAATGCTTGAAACGCTTATGGGCAAAAACGGCATGGAGATATGGAAGCGGGCCAATGGCATCGACTCCAGCCCCGTGATCAGCTACTCGGAGCGTAAGTCTATAAGCAGCGAACACACCTTCGACAAGGACACCACCGACATGACAAGGCTGAACCGGCTTATTTCCGGAATGGTAGAGAAAATAGCCTATGAGCTCAGAAAACAGGAGAAGCTCACCTCATGCGTAACAGTAAAAATAAGGTATTCAAACTTCGACACCCATACACTGCAGAAAAGGATACCATACACCTCCTTCGACCATGTTCTTTCAGGTGTGGCAAAGGAGCTTTTCGGCAGGCTTTACCAGCGGCGCATGCTGATAAGGCTGATAGGCGTCAGATTCAGCCACATGCTCAGAGGTGTCCAGCAGCTTGACATCTTCGATGATACTTCTGAAAAGGTAAAGCTCTACCTCGCCATGGACAGTATCCGAAACCGTTTCGGCTACGATGCCGTCCGACGGGCTGCCGGAGTAATGACTGCCTCAGAAAGAGAAGAAAAAACCCGGCATCAACTCGAAAATGCCGCCAACGAACAGAAAATAATGGAGAAGAGAATTAAGAAATATATGATGTACGGACATTAAGAACCCATTTTAGGGTACAGGGGTAAAAACGGGCAAGAGCAGTCAAAGCTTTTTAAAAATGTATCTGAACTGTCATTCATATTACAGTCTTCGTTACGGGATGATGTCCGTGGAACAGCTAGTGCAGTGCGCTGCAGATGCAGGAGAGGAATGCATTGCAATGACCGATATCAACAATTCGACAGCAATTCCCGGGTTTGCAGGCGAATGCATCAAAAAAGGGATAAAACCGCTTGCCGGGATAGAGTTCAGGAACAGGAATGACTTCCTTTACATCTGCATTGCCACAAACAATGAGGGGCTGAAGGAACTTAACGAATTCCTGTCGGCCCATAACCTTGAGAAGACTCCCCTGCCCTTCCCTGCTCCTGAGTTCTCCAATGCCTACACCATCTACCGGCTTTCCGGGATTCCGGCAAGACCGTTGCTCGGAAACGAACGCATCGGAATAAGACCTTCCGAGATCAACAGTCTGATGACAACGCGGAATTCAGCCGCCAGGAACTCAATGGTGCTTCTTCAGCCCGTCACATTTGCTTCGGAAGATGACATCTTCGTTCATAAAAGCCTCAGGGCAGCAGACAACAACATCCTGCTGAGTCACCTGAAAGCATCCATGTGCGCGGGAGAAGATGAAATCATAATGACTCCGGAAAAGAAAGACCATCTGTTTCGCGAACACAGATGGCTGATGAACAATACTGCAAAACTGATGAACGACTGTTCGCTGAACTTCGATCTCAAGACACCTAAAAACAAGAAAGTATTCTCTGCAAGCAGGTACGACGACAAACTTCTGCTTGAGAAACTGGCCTGGGACGGTATGGCATACAGGTACGGCAGACATAATAAGGAAGTGGAAGAAAGGATAAGACATGAACTGGACATCATCGACAAGCTCGGATTCTCAGCCTATTTCCTTATAACATGGGATATAGTAAGGTATTCCATGGCAAGGGGTTTTTATCATGTAGGGCGTGGCAGCGGAGCAAATTCCATAGTAGCTTACTGTCTGAAAATCACCAATGTTGATCCAATTGATCTAAACCTCTACTTTGAGAGGTTCATAAACCCCAAAAGAAGCAGTCCTCCCGATTTCGACATCGACTATTCCTGGAAAGAAAGGGATGAGGTCATCGATTATATTTTCAAGAGATACGGGAGAAAGCATACTGCCCTTCTCGGAACCATAAACACCTTCAGGGGAAAGTCGATAGTGCGCGAGCTTGGAAAGATCCACGGGCTTCCAAAGGAAGAGATCGATAAACTGATCGACAATCCGGCTTTGGAGGCAAACAGGAATGAGATAAGTGAACTGATCTTTTCAACAGGGCTCCGGATAGCCGATTTTCCGAATATGAGGAGCATCCATGCCGGAGGGATCCTGATCTCAGAGGAGCCAATAAGCTGTTACACGGCGCTCGACATGCCACCCAAAGGATTTCCGGTGACTCAATGGGATATGTACACCGCTGAGGAAATAGGCTTCGAAAAGCTCGACATCCTGAGCCAGCGCGGGATCGGCCACATACGCGAAAGCACCGGGATAATACTCAGAAACAGGGCAATAGATATTGACATCCATGATGTCGGGAAATTCAAAAACGATCCGAAGGTAAAAGACTGCCTGAGAAGAGGCGATACGAAAGGTTGCTTTTATATAGAAAGCCCGGCGATGAGAGGACTTCTCCGGAAACTCCGGTGTGACAACTATCCCACCCTGGTGGCGGCAAGCTCGATAATCAGGCCGGGTGTTGCCCGTTCGGGAATGATGAAGGAATATATTCACAGGTTCCACAACCCCGGCAAGTTCAGCTATATCCACCCCGTGATGAAGGAACAGCTGGAAGAGACATTCGGCGTGATGGTTTACCAGGAAGATGTGCTAAAGGTCTGTCATCATTTTGCAGGTCTCGATCTTTCCGACGCCGACACGCTGAGGAGGGCAATGAGCGGAAAGTTCAGGTCGAAGCAGGAAATGCAGAAAATCGTCGAAAGCTTCTTTCGGAATTGCCGTGAGAAAGGCCACAGCGAGGAGATAATCAAAGAAGTGTGGCGGCAGATAGAATCGTTCGCCGGATATTCATTTTCAAAAGCCCACTCGGCATCCTACGCGGTCGAAAGTTTTCAAAGCCTTTACCTTAAGGCCCATTTCCCTCTCGAATTCATGGTTGCCGTGATTAATAATTTCGGGGGCTTCTACAGGACATGGGTGTATGTTCATGAAGCCCGCAGGTGCGGCGCAGCCATTCATCCTCCATGTGTCAACAAAAGCACTTACAAGACAACAATATACGGGTCGGATATTTATATCGGTTTCATTCATATCCAGAATCTTGAGGAGAAGTTCGCCCGGTCGGTCGAAGTGATCCGCGATGAAGGCGGTCCCTTCACAAGCCTGAATGATTTCATCGACAGGCTTTGTCCCGGCCTCGAACAGCTCATCCTGCTTATCAGGACGGGAGCATTCCGCTTTACCGGAAAAAAGAAAACCGTACTACTGTGGGAAGCACATATGTCTGTCAATGGGATAAGGCACAGGAACATCCGGTCACTTTTCCCACAGCCGGTCCGAAACTTTTCCCTTCCCGAGCCGGATCTGGTTAACGACAAACTGGATGACGCCTATGATGAAATCGAACTGATAGGATTCCCGGTCACTCTAAACTGGTTCGATATGCTCAGTACCTCGTTCAGGGGGGAAATAATGGCAAACGACATGCTCAGCCATCGCGGCAGGAAAGTCAGGATGGTCGGTCACCTTGTTACAATCAAGTATATCAAGACAATAAAAGAAGAATGGATGAATTTCGGATGCTTTATCGATCCGGAAGGAAACTTCTTCGACACGACTCATTTCTCACAGTCGCTGAGCAAATATCCGTTCAGGGGAAGTGGAACCTATCTTATTCTGGGAAAAGTTGTGGAAGAATTCGGATTCCCCTCACTCGAAGTGGAAAAACTTGCAAAGCTTCCTGTAAAACCCGACAAGAGATACTGATTCAGCTTATTGAAATTCCTCCCCCGGAACAATATCAATACCGGTAGTTCTTTCTGAAGACAGAAGCATCGGATGCAATTGAAATTTTCCTGAAACCGATAATCCAGAAATAAATGAAGAGGGGAATAAATATGGAAAGGAAAAACGGAGAGTTGGCCATAAGCAGGAAATCGTACAGACCATGAAACACAAAGGGCAGGAAGAAAGCCAGCATCAAATAAACTCCGCGAAACTTCTGATGAAACTTTGCCAGTCCGAAATAATACCCCATCACTACTCCGAACAGGGCATGAGCAGGAACAGCCGTCAGGGCCCTGACAATGCCGACGGAATATCCGCCGGAGAAAACGTAAAGTATGTTTTCGATTCCAGCAAATCCCAGCGAAATGTAAACAGCATAAACAATGCCGTCAAACCTTTCATTGAAATTACTGCTCTTCCAGAAGAAAAGCAGAAAGGCAAGATATTTCATTCCTTCCTCCGTCAGACCTGCCACTATGAAAGCAATCCAGGCGGCATTGGAAATACCTTCTAGCTTATCAGCGGGCGCTGAAAGCTGCTTCTCAATAAATACTACAGGTAATACTATTATAGCTCCTATCGATAAGGCTTTTAATAAATAGGAAAGCGGTTCTTTTTCATATATGTCCCGGCTATAGATATAAAAGGCTATAATAAAGATGGGGGCAAGTGAAATAAATAAGAGATTGTTGAACATGCCTTTGAGATTTAAGTTAAGCTCATTCACTTGTTTGTCTTGATACTTTGAGGATGCCTTTGATGCCTTGAATCTTGCGGATTATCCCGTACAGAACATCATTATTGGGCACCATTATGCTGAACATTCCTTCCGACATGCCGTCTTCGACCTTGTAACTGAAGCTTCTCACTGTCACATTGTATCCTGCTATGACATCGGCGATTTTGTTTCCTATGCCTATGTCCTCGATGCCTGAGACCTTGATAAGGGCATTGAATGTCGGAGCTCCCTTTGCCTTGGTCCATCTTGCAGTCACTACCCGGTAAGGATAGCGTGACATCATGTTATGGGCATTGGGGCAGCTGGTCCTGTGGATTTTAATTCCTTCCGATATTGTTACAAAACCGAATATGGAGTCTCCAAAAACCGGGTTGCAGCATTTCGCGAGCTTGTAACCGAGTCCGTCGACTTTTTCTTCAATTACCAGGAAATCGGAATAGGCGGAAGCGGCGGTTTCCCTTGAATCCTTTTCAACAGCCTGTACCGGTGGCATAACGTTAGCTGCTTCCTCCTTTTCTCCCCTGAGCAGGGCTTCCTTTATCTCAAGCAGGTCGAGTTTCCCTGATTCTATGCTGCAGTACAGGTCCTGTGCATTTTTGAACTCATAATGATTAATAAGTTTCTGAATTACATGATCGTTGTAGTTCAGCTTCCAGTTCTTCAGCCTGCGCATAAGTATCTCCTTGCCTTCCGCGGCCGACTTTATTCTTTCCTCGCCCAGGGCCTGCCTGATCTTTGTTTTGGCCTTGCCTGTAACCACGAAGGAAAGCCAGTCCTGCTTGGGTTTCTGATTCTTTGACCTGATTACTGATACATGATCCCCGTTCTGAAGCCGGTACCTCAGTGTCACATTGCGTCCGTTAACCTTCCCTCCCACGCATGAAGCGCCCACGTCCGTGTGGATATCGAATGCGAAATCCAAAAGGGTTGAACCCGCGGGAAGCTGACGCAGGTGGCCCTTGGGAGTAAAGACAAAGACCTCGTCGGTATATAGTCCAGGCCGTACCTGATCGAGAAAAGCATCCCCCTCCTTTTCAGTCGATTCAAGTATCTCACGCATCCTGCCAAGCCACACATCGAGCCCTCCCTCTCCCTTGATGCCCTTGTATTTGAAATGAGCTGCCAGACCTTTCTCTGCTATCTCATCCATCCGCGAAGACCTGATCTGCACTTCGACCCATTTACCCCTGGGGCCCACCACCGTTGTGTGAAGTGATTCATAACCATTTGATTTTGGAACGGATATCCAGTCACGCAAACGACTGGGATTGGGCTGGTAAAGATCTGTCACAACTGAGTAGACCCTCCAGCAATCAGCTTTTTCATTCTCCTGTTCACTGTCGATAATTATCCTGACAGCAAACAGGTCGTATACCTCATCAAATTCCACTCCCTGCTTTTTCATTTTAAGCATTATGGAATGGATCGATTTTGTCCGGCCCTTGATAAGATACCTGAAGCCCAGGCTGTCGAGCTTATCCTTCAGGGGAGCTGAAAACTCCCTGATAAGCTTATTTCTTGAGGCAGCTGTCTGCCTGAGCCTTCCTTCAACATAGTTAAATTGTTCCGGCTCGAGATACTTGACAGCCAGATCCTCCATCTCCGACTTGATGTTGTAATAGCCCAGACGGTGAGCCAGCGGTGCGTATAGAAAATAGGTTTCGGAGGCAATGGGAAGCTTATCCTTAGCAGGGGCATTATCGAGATTTCTCATATAATCGAGCCTCTCCACCAGTTTGATAAGTATCACCCTGACATCGTCGGCAAGGCTGAGAAGAAGTTTTCTGAAATTCTCCGACTGGTAAGAAGCCTGAGTCGAATCAATGCCGGTTATCCGGTTAAAGCCCTGCAGTATCTCAACCACCTTGATACCGAACTCTTTCTCAAGTTCCTGGGGTGTTAGCGACAATCTTCCGTAGGAGTCGTGGAGGAGCGCTGTTATGATAGTATTGGTTCCCAGGCCCATTTCACCGGCAACTATTGATGCCACCGACAGGGCATGTTCAATTTCCGGTTTTCCTGTGAGAATTGACTTGCCCGCGCATGCTTCAATTGCCAGCTCGAGGGCACGCCTTATTTTTCCGGCGTCACCCGGTCCCAGTGTGCTGCCTGCCGATTTAAGCAGATTACGGTATGCACTTTTGATTTTCTGAGATTCGGTCATAGTCAGTTTCCGGAGTATGCATTCACTCCTGAAACTTACAAATTATGACAGATTCAAGCAATTTTTCAGGCAAAATAAATTCAATGGTCCGGATTATCGACAAACCGGTCTTACTTCGGAACACCCTCTTGCTCCATTTTTTCAAGATTTTCGAGCCCTTCTATCCCGAAATCATCCGACAGCTGCGCGAGACTTTTCAGATCGATGTCACCCCTTATTGAAATAAGGGTATTACTGCCTGGCCCTCCGCTAATAACCAGAAGTTCAGATATTCTGTCACCTTTCTGCCTGACAAGAAACCTGGTTTCATCCTTACCCTCCTTCACTGCCATCAGCTCCTCGTAAACCGACATATTGAGCCTTCCCGTCAGCTCCTTGTAGAAATTGAGATTAAGGTTCATGAGAGAGTCATTGGATGACAGTATCCTGATGGATGACAGCTTGCTTATCAGTTCGCTTTTTTCGCTTTGGACCTCTTTCCCGGAAAAGAGTCCCAGGAGTTTGCCTGATATTGTGACAAGTGTGAAACCATCCTTTTCTGAGTATTTGTCGAAGAATTCGTCCACCGCGTTGGTCTGGGCATTAAGTGCCACGACCATAAAGAGGACAACTGATACTGATATTGTTTTCTTCATTTGAATACTGATTTGCAGTGTATATTCTGATCTTTATTCCTTGTTTTTACCTGAAGCGCCCAGGGAAGAAAAAAATTCTTCGAGCGGTTTCATATTATCTTCTATAAGTGATGCTGATTTTTCTACAGCATTGAGTGTTTTGCCTGTTTTTTCCTGAAGAGCCTCAAGTTGCCCAAGCGCCTTTGTTCCTTCATTCATGCGCACAGATATACCATAAAGTATCTTCATTGCCTCTGTATAAGCCACTTCGGGATCGGAGTAAGTGTCACGGATATCGGATCTGCGCTCGAAGAAGAAATATGCTGCTGACAGTATAAGTACTGCTGCTGCCATACCGGAAATTGCGATATAAAGTCTTTTGCGGACAGACACCGATTCCCGTTCTGCTTCCCTGTCGATCGCAGCAGATATCCTTATTTCAAAATCCGGCGAGGGTTCAGCAATATCTGTTTCGTACTTACTACGGCTGTAGTACCGGAATATCTCCCGTTCCCCAGCGAATTCTTCAGGCACTCCCCCGGCTCCGAAATATTCTTTCAGAAGACCTTCTTCTTCAAGAGTAGTATTGCCGGCATAGTACCGTTCAAGCAATTGCCTTATTTCCTGTTCCTTCATCTTATCTGTTTCCTGAATTCTTCCCTTACATTCTTTCTTGCCCTTGAAAGTATTACTCTCACGGAATTTACATTCCGGCCTGTCATCTTTGCAATTTCCTCAAACCCAAGATCTTCTATGTCTCTCATCCTTATAATCTCACGGTACTGATCAGGAAGTTTTTCGATTATCCTGAGTATTATATCTGAAGTTTCCCCGCGTTCTATCTGTTCCTGGGGCGACGGTTCCTTGTCGTACAATCCTGCAAAGGCTGCTTCTCCTCCCTGATCGAACAGTCTTCGCTTTCTGAACTGATCAATGCAATAGTTTTTTAGCATTGTCATCGACAGAGCCTCAATGCTTTCATATTCATCAAGTTTCATTCTCATCTTCCACATTCTGACAAAGACCTCCTGAACTGCATCTTCTGATCCCTCCTTATCCTCCAGGATACGGTATGCATGAGCATAAAGCTTTCTGCCCATCGAAACCACCAATCTGTCGAATTCGGTTCTTGTCATTGAGAGAGAAGATATTATCCTTCCCGCGAAGATAGCTTCATAATCCTTATAGTCCCGAAATAGTTTTACGAGCCTTATCATTCCTTAGTTCACGGCTCAATTCCTCCGCCTCCTCCAGCGTAATTCTTCCTTTCACCTGCAAAATGAAATTATCCTCTCCTCCACCGACAAGAAGAAACTCCCTTATCATTTTTCCGTCCGCCTTTACCAGCATCCTTATTTCCTGATCCTTTTCCTTCACGCTCATGTAATCTTCATAATACTTCAGGTCCCTGTTTCGCTTTATCATAGCCATGAAATTTGTCCGCTTTTTTTGTTCCTCACCCGGGAACAGGATCCGAACCGATGTCACTTCAGCCGGCCATGCTTGTCCGCTGCAGCAATCATCACGCGACCGGAGCATTTTAAAAAAGCTCCCGGAAAGCGTGATGTTAATAAAACCCTTGTCTTCGGAACAAGTCTCAAACATCTCGTCTACAGTGTTTTGCCCCAAAAGGGTGATTGTAAAAACCGAAAACATAATAAGTCCGATAATTCTTTTCATGCCTACCTAGCTATATTTTACCAATTGTCCGTTTCACGGATGACGTATGAGGACCAATTTCATTACAGCAAAACAGAAACAAGTGTAAATAAAATAGAAAAGTAAATTTGTATTAAAACAAAATTAATTCTACATTTGCACCGCGAAAATGTAAGCCATCAATAAGTGGCTTTACAGCTATCAAGGCAACAGCCGTAATGTTCTTTTAAGCAGCAGTCAAGCCAGTCCGGATCAGGCGGCAGATCGTCATATAATGCTGACAACATAGTCCGGAAGAATATATTGAATGATTTAGTAGCTCAGCTGGTAGAGCACATCCCTTTTAAGGATGGGGTCCTGGGTTCGAGCCCCAGCTAGATCACGATAAACCCGGATTCATACCGGGTTTTTACGTTTATAGCCTGAGCGGTGAGGGCGTGATCTGGATTTTGTTGTTCCCAGCCTGTTTACTTCGAAAGTACGGGAATCTGACGGTTAATCGATTCTTCGAGAGAAATAAGGGTTTCTGTTCTGACTATTCCCGCTATATTCTGGATCTTGTCTGTAAGAATATCCCGGAGATGTTCATTGTCATGGGTATAGACCTTGATAAAAAGGGAATAGTTACCGGTAGTGTAATGGCATTCGATAATTTCAGGAATTTTCCTGAATTCCTCGACAATGTCGCGATAATGCCCCGGATGATCCAGGAACACACCAATGTAGGCACAGGTCTTGAATCCGACGAGTGCAGGATCAACCTTGAATTCGGATCCCTTAATCACACCGGTTTTAATAAGCCTCTGAACCCGCTGGTGAATGGCAGCGCCGGAAACATTGCATTCCCTGGCAACTTCAAGATAAGGTATCCTGGCATTCTTAGTAATGATATCCAGAATCTTCTTATCCAGATTATCAATTTGAACATTTTCAGTCATCACAGAAGATTTAGATTAACAAATCTGTAGTATTCTTTTTTTGTAGTTACAAAATTAAAGATATTTCCAAAAATTCCTATAAGGAATTTAAATTCTTTTACTCTAAAAACTTACAGATTTAGGAAGAACATTAGGCAGGGAGCCGGAAACAGGCATTTATATTATCTGTTAATCCATCCGATTATTTCCTTAACATCCAAAAATCGCTTGTCCTCCAGGTATTTTTTGATTCCTTCAATTATTTTGACTGTAGATTCCGGATGGATGAATGAAGCGGTTCCGATCTGAATTGCAGCGGCTCCTGCCAGCAGGAATTGCAGGGCGTCTTCAGCCGTCATGATACCTCCGATCCCGATAACCGGAATTTTCACGGCATTGGCAGTTTGCCATACCATCCTCAGGGCAACAGGACGAACAGCCGGGCCTGAAAGGCCTCCTGTAACTGTTGAAAGGGATGGTTTCATCATATTTACATCAATGGCCATTCCCAGAAGGGTATTAATCAATGAAATGGCATCAGCGCCTTCTTCCTCCGCAATCCTTGCGAAATCGGTAATGCTGGTAACATTCGGTGATAGTTTTACAATCAGTACCCGCGGCCAAACCGACCTTACCGCCCTGATGACCTCCCTGGCCGATGCCGGATTGGTGCCAAAGATCATCCCTCCCTGCTTTACATTCGGACATGAAATATTCAATTCGATTGCAGGTATCTTCTCCAGCCTCACAATTCTCTCTGAAAGAGCAACATAATCATTGATACTGCTACCATTTACATTCATTATCACGTTCGTATCATAAGCCGAAACAACAGGATATATATTGGTTTCAAAATAATCGATTCCCTTGTTCTGAAGTCCCACCGCATTAAGCATTCCCGAAGGGGTTTCTGCCATTCTTGGATAGGGATTTCCCTCCCTTGCTTCCATCGTGGTGCCTTTCAGAATAATCCCACCCAGTAGGGATACATCAAAGAAGTCATCGAATTCCGAACCATACCCGAAAGTGCCGGATGCGCTCATCACCGGGTTTTTAAGCTTCATCGCTCCTATAGTAACATCCAGTTTTACCATTTCAGATCCTTTGTGTTAAAAACCGGCCCATCTGTACAGCAACACAGTTTCCCGCCAACAGTATCCACAACGCAGCAAAGACACACCCCGAAACCGCATGCCATAAGATGTTCCAGCGATACCTCACAGTCTGTGCCAATCCTGCTGCAATAGCCGGCAACGGCTTTCATCATGGGTTCGGGACCACAGCAGTATACATGGTCAAAACGTTCATTCCGCAGGATGGAATGGTCGGTAATGTAACCCTTCTCACCCCTAGAACCGTCTTCCGTTGTAAGCCAAACCGGACCAATGCTTTCATATTCCCCGTGCTCGATAATCCTTCCGGAATCCCTGAATCCCAGAAGCATCTGAGGTTTCAATCCACTGGATTTCATATACCTGCCCAGATACAGCAGTGGTGCTATCCCGCATCCGCCCCCGGCTAAAAGTATGCTGCTGTCCTTGCCGGGAATTGTGAAGGAATTTCCAAGCGGATAGACAAGATTCAGTTTTTCTCCTGTTTTCAGCTGCGAGAGACGGTGGGTTCCATCTCCTGCAATCTGAATAAGCATTTTTATTGAATTGGATGAATAATCAACATCATGGATAGAAAACGGGCGACGGAGAAAAGTTTCAGGACTTCCTTCCACCATGAGCTGTGCAAACTGACCCGGTTTAATCTCAGGCAGCTGTTCAGACGTCGTCAACTCAAGAATGAAAATGTCGGAATTCAGTCTGATATTATTCCTGACTGTGAAGTCTTCAACTTTCTTTGCCATCAGCAGGGTCTTTTCCGCGAAGATAAGCAATGAAGCGCTTGCTTAAAACAAAGCTCAGTGTTTAGAAGGGAAAAATTCCTCGAAGCTGTTGTCCTCAAAAAACCAAACTATCCTGATTACACTCCGTTCCCGGACTGCTTTGGAGATAAGGTTTGCATCCCTTTTAATTTCAGGTAATTTATCGGGCGTTTCAGCAGCTTTATTTTGTACAGCCTCATTTTGCAGAGCTTTATTCTGCACAGGCTCTTGCTGTACAGGCTCGTTTTCAACAGGATCTTTCCCAGGTGCTAAATCAAGACCTCCAAAGAGATCGCCAATCTTCTGCTCTCTGTACATTGATCCTTTACCAAACAAAAGCCATTCCATGGAAATATAGGGGTATTTCTCCAGCATTTTCAGGATAAAGTCCAGACTTGGATTGTTCCTACCCGATAAAATGTGAGAGATTCCTGAAGCCTGAACATTAATATCAGCTGCAAGCTGAGCAGACGTTTTGTTTTCCTTTATAAGAAATTCCTGTATTCTGTCTTTCATAGCTAATGTTTATACTATTCAAAATCCGCTCAGCTTGTCAACTATAATACATATCTAATTATAAATAAATATTATACGCTGACTTTACATCAAAGCACCAAGAGGATTGCTTATTTGCATGTTCTTTTTACAAATGTAATCCATTATTTATTTACATGCATAACTTTATGTTATTTACAAATGTAACTTAGTATAGACAATCACTAAGCATTCCAAATGATGCTCAATCTGTCTATGCTGAGAATGTACCCTAATATATTGAAGGAATACTTTAGTTTAGTTATTTATAATACTGGTATACTGTTCTTTAAATACATTTTTATCTCATTTCTAAACAATATGGTCTGCCGGGATTGAATAAAGTTAAATCTTTGCGATAGATAGAATATATATACCATAGATTATTAATACTTTATGAATATTATATCTTTTGCCGAATAATTAATTACAACTGTAATGATTTAAATTCTAATTAGTGGTTTACTTATGTAACTCCATGTCTATTTTGAATCGTTTACTTATGTAATGTGACATCTTTTTGAACCGTAGGACATGATTCAATGTCTTAACTGCGTGCAGACTGAACCATTGCAGTTTAAAAAGCTGATATTCCTGTCCCCTGCTCTATACGATTTCAAATATTCAATCGTGGGGAACTTGATGAAATCCAAAATACATCTTCCCTGATCGCGGTTTTATCAAAAAGTTTCTTTTTCTTTAACCTTAAATCCTTCTTTTATGACCAGTTTAAAATCCCGTTTATCGATTCCCCTTCATTACCAGATATTAATATTGCTGCTTGCAGGAGGGCTGTTCGGTTATTATTTTTCAGATTTAACAAGATTCACCAACTGGATCGGGGAAATATTCTTGCGGTCTCTGAATATGATAATTGTTCCGCTTATTTTCTGTTCCATCTCAACCGGTGTTGCAAGTGTTGGCAGTAGCGGTAATCTGGGAAGACTTGGAGCGAAGACTCTTGGATTTTACATTCTCTCAACTCTTGTGGCAATCTTAACGGGCCTGCTCCTGGTTAATGCAGTAAATCCCGGCGTGGGTGCCGACCTTGGTTTCATTGAACCTGTTGAAGGTGTTGCAGCAGCCTCAGACAGCTTCAGCCAGACACTTATCAAGATTATTCCCACGAACATTATCCAAGCCCTGGCAGAAGGACAGATGCTTTCAATAATATTCTTCGCGATATTGTTTGGCTATTTCCTTACCAGGATCGATGAAAAGCCGCAGGAGCTTATATCAAACGTTCTGAACGGGATTCTGGATGTAATTATGAAGATAACAATGCTGGTCATCAGGTTTGCACCTGTAGGAATTTTCAGCATTACCGCCAAAGTTATTGCCCAGCAGGTAATTAGCGGCAACGGTATTGAAGAAATCATTTCAAGGCTGGGATTGTATATGTTAACGGTTCTGGCAGGCATCCTGTTCCATTTTCTCATCACTCTCTCCCTGGCATTGAAGTTTATGGGAAAAGTAAGTCCGATAAAGCATTTACGGAATATGGCCACTCCGATACTTACTGCATTCTCTACCTCATCGTCAAATGCAACCCTTCCACTGACAATGGAAGCTGTTGAGAACAAGGACGGGGTTTCGAACAAGATATCCAGCTTCACCCTGCCCCTTGGCGCTACCATCAATATGAACGGAACAGCCCTGTACGAATGCGTGGCCGTGGTCTTTATCGCCCAGGCATATGGTGTCGACCTCAGTTTCGGTCAGCAGATGATCGTAGTATTCACATCGCTTCTGGCAGCCATTGGTTCAGCCGGGATTCCCATGGCAGGACTGGTGATGATGGCAGTGGTGCTCAAAGCTGTCGGTCTTCCGTTGGAAGGAATAGGATTGCTTCTTGCAGTTGACAGGATTCTCGATATGTTCCGTACCACCCTCAATGTCTATAGTGACACCTGCGCTGCCGTGATAATTGCAAAATCAGAGGGTGAAGAACTGAATATCTGATCTTCAGAATATAAAAGAGAATCGTATCTCCGGACTTCCGTATATCCCCCAGAGATCATCGCTCAAAGTCCACAGGAACGAAATATTCAGCGACGATCTCTCGCCTATCTGCTGCCGGATTCCACCTCCTGCAAGAACCATTCCCGCAAAAAACCTGTTTGAATCATAGGGTGGTGGTTTTTTGAAGAATGCCGATTCAAGGCTGAGCAGTTCATATTCTGCATGCAGGAATAATCCGGCATGCAGACCCAGTGGTATAGCATTGTTAAGGTCCTGCAAAAACAAATATTCAATATAACTTTTCCCACCATAGATAAAAGTACGCGCCGTGTATAATTTATAATACTGAAAAACAGGTCCAGCCGCGATGCCAATCCTCGGCAGCACCCATAATCCAATAACAGGCGAGACCTGTATATCGGTATAGGTGCCGAATTGCAGATTAAAATTCCCTCCAAAGAACAACCTTTCTTTCAGCGGCGGTATTTCCTTGTCCGAAGTTTGCCCGTCAGCGCTGATCAACGCGTTCTGTAAGATCGCCACAAGAAAAAACGCAATGCATATCTTAGTGAATGACTTATATCTTTTTGTCCGATAAGTTATCATAAAACTATTTTGTAACTTTACATTAAAAGGCTGTCAAATTAACGAAAAAATTCAATCTCTATTTTAAATCCATAGCCTGAAGTCCGGCCTGCTCCTACTCGTAGTTTTTTATCTCAATCCTGCCATCCATAGCCATCAAACCATTGAAAGCCAAAGCCCTGATCTCATCCTCGCCCGGATACACAACCACCCTGGCAATAAACTCCACCCTGCTCCTCACCTTTTCCACGTGCGACTCCTGATAAGCCAGTCCGCCTGTAAGTATTATAGCATCCACCTTACCGGCTAACACGGCCGACATAGCTCCTATTTCCTTGGCAACCTGGTAGGCAAGGGCATCGGTGATCAAGACGGCTTTCTGATCCCCGGCATCTGCCATTTCATACACCTGCCTGAAATTGTTTGTCCCGAGATATGCCAGCATTCCGCCTTTACCGCAAATCATGCCTTTCAATTCATCATACGTGTATTTACCGCCAAAGCAAAGATCCAGCAGCTGCCGTGCCGGAAGACCGCCTGAACGTTCAGGTGAAAATGGTCCGTCACCATTAAGGGCATTGTTAACATCAACAACCCTTCCTTTCCTGTGGGCCCCTATACTTATCCCTCCTCCCATATGAGCCACCACCAGATTAAGTTCCTCATATTCCCTGGCCACAGAAGCTGCATACAGCCGGGCTACAGCTTTCTGGTTCAGGGCATGAAAAATTGAAATCCTTTCAATCTCCGGAAGTCCTGATATCCTGGCAACAGGGGTCATCTCATCAACGACAACGGGATCAACTATATAAGCCCTTGCAGCCGGAATTGAGGCAGCAATGTCGGATGCAATAAGCCCGCCAAGATTGCTTGCATGTTCTCCCCTTGCAGCTTCGATCAGGTCGTCGCGCAGTTTCCGGTTCACTTCATAAATTCCCGATTCAATCGGTTTTATAACCCCCCCCCTGCCTATAACTGCAGAAATGGATTCCAGATTGAAATTCTCCTTGGTCAGCTCCTCCATAATCAGGTTTTTCCTATAGTTGATCTGGTCGGCAATTTTCCTGAAGCCCGACAGTTCCCCAATGGAATGCCGGAGTGTTTTCTCAAACAAAATAACGTCTTCTTCAAGCAAAGCGAACTTAGTTGAAGTAGAACCTGGGTTGATCACCAATATTAGCCTCTTTGACATATAGTTATGATTTGTAAAAACCCCTCTAAACAGCCCCGGTTCAGGCCATAAGGCAGGAAAGCGCTATACAGTAGAATTTTGACATTTCGCTTTCGCTTCTCGACATTACAATCACAGGTTTTTCAGTTCCCCTGATAAGACCGGCAAGCTCTCCTCCGGCAAAAAGCATCAGTCCCTTGTAAAAAGGATTTGAGGACTCCAGTGAGGGGAAAAGAAGAATGTCGGCATCGCCGTTGACGGGAGTCGGGACTCCCTTTATAGCGACACTCTTCCTGTCGCATGCCAGGAAGATATCCAGAGGGCCGTCAATGATACATCCGGGAAATTCTCCCTGCTCGGCCATTTTAAGTATCTCGCTGTAATCGCTGTTGCTTGAAAAGTGGCGGCTGGGTTTTTCAGTAGCTGAAACAAGTGCTATCCTGGGCTTATCAATTCCAAACCTTCCTGCCATTTCAACAGCATATTTCAGCATCTCAGCCTTCTGCTCAAGTGATGGTACAGGTATAACGGCTGTATCAGTGATAAACAGTAATTTATGATAGGCTGGAATTTCAATTGCGCATACATAACTCAGAACTGCTCCGGGGATCATCAGTCCGTTCTTTTTATCCATCACGGCCTTAAGGAATATATCAGTTCCGACAAGCCCTTTCATGGCAATACCGGCATCGCCATCACGTGTCAGTTTGATTGCCTTCGAAGCTGCTTCCGCCTCGTCGGCTGATTCAACAATTGAAAACAAGGAAGTATCGATCCCGTTTTTTCTGCAAATATTTATTATTTCGTTTGTCCGGCCAATCAGGATGGCATCAACAAGTCCGTATTTTACTGCCTTGTGTATAGCGCCGATGACATTTGGATCCTGGGCCCAGGCTACCGCGATCTGCTGCCTGCGCTTTGACGAAAGCACCCTTTCAACCATCTGGTTCAGCGTGCGGATCATAACACAACTATTTGCTTGATGCAGCAGCAAGCAGTATGCTGTCGTACTTTGCCTGTTCCGAATCTGATCGTGAGGTTAATACAATTGGCACCTGGGCTCCGAGGATCATTGATGCGACCTTTGCCTGAGCAAAGAATACCAGCGATTTGTAAAGCACATTACCCACCTCGATGTCGGGCATCAGCAGAAGGTCGGTGTCACCTGCGACTTCGCTCCTGATACCCTTGTGTCTTGCGCTTTCAATGCTGACGGCGTTATCGAAGGCAAGCGGACCGTCGATAATGCAGTTCCTGATCTGTTCCCTCTGGTTCATCTTAGAAAGCAGTGCGGCATCGAGAGTAGCTTCCATGTTCTCATTCACCATTTCAACTGCTCCCAGCACTGCCACTTTCGGCATTTCATATCCAAGCCGGTTCAGGAAGGCGACTGAATTATTCACTATCGCTATCTTATCCTTGAGGTTGGGGGCAATATTCATCGCCACGTCGGTCACGGCGATGAGCTTATGATATGTACCGACCTCAAAAATAGCGATATGCGAGAGAAGGTTCCCTGTTCTGAGTCCCCATTCCTTGTTGAGGACGGCTTTCAGGAGTTTGGAGGTACCCACCTTGCCCTTCATAAGAATGTCGGCCTGTTTTTCGCTCAGCATCCTCACCGATTTTTCAACAGCCCTGTCAATATCAGGTTCGTGAACGATTGAGATCCCCGAGATGTCATAGCCGAACTCGCTGCAGATAGTGTGAATTCCGTCGCTGTCGCCTATGAATACCGGCTCGATGATCCCATCCTTCCATGCCCTCAGAACTGCGCTGAGGGAATGCTGGTCCTGGGCAACAGCAAGAACCAGTTTTCTTACCGGTTTTCCTGCCACGATGCCCTTAAGGTCGGATAAGTTTCTTAGAACCATAAGATCGTTGTTTTAATTGATTGTTATACTGTATGACGCTCAACAAGATATTTCGTGTCCATCGCTATAACCAGTTCCTCATCGGTGGTGACTGTCAAAACCGCTGCCTTTGAACCAGGTGTGGATATCAGCTTATCCTGACCTCTGACGCCATCATTCTCCCGGTGGTCAAATTCTATTCCCAATGCTTCCATACCGGAACAGATCATTTCCCTCATTTTGTGATCATTCTCTCCTATCCCGCCAGTAAAGACAAGCAGATCGAGCCCGTTAAGCACAGCGTAATATGAACCTATATATTTTCTCACCTTATAGGCGTACATATTGAGGGCAAGAATGGCCTTTTCATTTCCTTCGGCAGCTGCGGCCGCCAGATCGCGCATGTCAGAGGAAAGTCCTGAGATACCTGCCACTCCGCTCTTCTTGTTTATCAGATTATTGACTCCTGTTACACTCAGATGTTCCTTGTCTGCAATGTAAATCAGCACTCCGGCATCTATATCGCCAGTTCTAGTACCCATTATAAGTCCGTCGACCGGTGTAAAACCCATCGAGGTATCGATCGATCTGCCGTTTTTGATGGCTGTAATTGAGGCTCCGTTGCCAAGATGGCATGTAATTATCTTCAACTTTCTGTAATCCTTTCCAAGCAGTCCGGCAGCTTTTGAAGCAACAAATTTATGACTGATGCCGTGGTACCCGTATTTTCTTATTTTGTACTTGTCGTAGTATTCGTATGGCAGTGCATACATGTAGGCATAGTCGGGCATTGTCTGGTGGAAGGAAGTATCAAAAACCGCCACCTGAGGAACACCTGGTATCAGTTTTTCTACAGACAGAATCCCTTTGAGATTGGCAGGGTTATGTAGCGGAGCAAGCTCGCAGTTGATCTCGATCTGCTTTTTTACTTCATTGTCAATTAGGACACTTTCCTTGTAACTTTCGCCTCCGTTTACCACCCTGTGACCTACAGCCTTGATTTCCGTGATATCCTTTATCACACCGTGGTCGGGGTCGGTAAGTACCGACATTACCTGGTTTATTCCGAGAGTATGATCCGGAATATCGCTTATAACCCTGTAAGCTTCCCTATTGCTTGGTTTATGCGTGAGAATACTGTCATTCAGCCCGATACGTTCTATCAAACCTTTTGCCAGCATACTGGTCGATTCACCCATTTCAAACAGCTGGTATTTGATGGATGAGCTGCCGCAATTAAGAACAAGAACAATCATTTCAAACTTTTTAAAAATTAAACAACAATTACTATTTTTTTGCGGCCGCCTGATTCGCTGTAATTGCAATCATGCTGACAATATCACTTACCGAGCAACCTCTCGAAAGATCGTTTATCGGTGCTGCCATACCCTGAAGGATCGGGCCTATAGCTTCCGCGTTTGCCAGTCGCTGGACAAGTTTATAGGCTATATTTCCGCAGTTCAGGTCGGGGAAGACCAGAACATTGGCTTTGCCTGCGATCTTGCTTCCCGGGGCTTTTTTCTGCCCTATAGCCTCAACCAGGGCAGCATCACCCTGCAGTTCTCCGTCGATCATCATATCCGGAGCCATATCCCTGGCTATTCCGGTAGCGCTGACAACCTTGTCGACCAAGGCATGCTTTGCACTTCCCTTTGTTGAAAAACTCAGCAATGCAATGCGGGGCTCGAATCCACAGATTGCCCTGGCAGTATGTCCGGTAGCCACGGCAATCTCGGCCAGTTCCCTGTCGGTCGGATCGGGATGCACGGCGCCATCGGCAAACACTAAAACTCCGTTTTCACCGAAGCTCTTGTCTTTCAATATCATGATAAAAGCACCCGAAACTACCGAAATACCCGGTGCAGTTTTCACATACTGAAAAGCCGGACGCAAGACATCGCCTGTTGGATGATCGGCTCCGGAAACCTCACCGTCGGCATCCCCGTTCTTTATCATCATAACCCCTAGATACAGGGGATTTTCAATCAGTTTTGCTGCTTCTTCCCTTGTAAGTCCCTTGCTCTTCCTGAGTTCTACCATCATTTCAATATAGTGATCCTTCTTTGGATTGGAACGCGGATCGATAATAACTGCCCTGCTGAGGTTTTTCAGTCCGAGCTGCTCTGCCTTCGATTCAATTTCCGCGTTATTGCCTATCAGTATTATCTGTGCCAGCCCCTCGCCTATCGCGATATCGGCAGCTTTAAGGGTCCTCTGCTCATATCCTTCAGGCAGGACTATGCGTTTGTTGTATTTCTTCGCATTCAGTTTGATTTGGTCAATTAGTTCCATTGTATATCAATAAGTTAAAATTTATTAATAGATTCTCTAAAAGTAGAAAGAAAATCCTAAGATAACCAAGACATTCAACATGATTATTTTCAACAAGTAATGCTTACTAAAAAAACATTAAGGAGTAAAAGCATTTCAGCATATAAATAAAATCATTTCTTAAATTTGCGCATCAAAAATTCAATCTTCATGGAGTTTCCGGTAGAAAAATTTAATTTACTAAAAGCGTCACTGGATGGTGAGCTCAAATACGACAGGGTAAGCAGGCTGATATATTCCACCGATGCTTCCGATTACAGGGAAAAGCCTTTGGCTGTAGCATGGCCGAAGAATACCTCCGACATAAAAAAGATACTCGCGTTCGCGTCGGAGGAAAAGATCGGAATCACTATAAGGGCAGCCGGGACTTCCCTCGCGGGGCAGGTTGTAGGATCAGGAATAATAGTGGATATTTCAAGGCACATGAACAGGATCCTTGAGCTGAACCGTGAGGAACACTGGGTAAGGGTTGAGCCAGGAGTAGTTCTCGACGAGCTGAATATGTACCTTAAGTCCTTCGGTCTGTTTTTCGGACCTGAAACATCAACTTCCAGCAGATGCAACCTGGGCGGAATGCTGGGTAACAACTCATGCGGATCACATTCACTTGTTTACGGGTCCACCAGGGAGCATACGATTGAGATCAAGGCTCTGCTCAGCGACGGAAGTGAAGCCATGTTCGGTCCGGTCAGCAAAGAAAAATTTGAAAGCAAATGCAAACAGGAGAACCTGGAAGGAAAGATATACAGGAACATCAGGGATATGCTCAGCAAGCCTGAGAATCAGACATCTATAAGAGAGGGCTACCCCGATCCCCGTATTCCAAGGCGCAACACCGGCTATGCACTCGATCTTCTCCTTGATTCCGAAATATTTGACAGCAATTCCGGCAAAGAGTTCAATTTCTGCAAGTTGCTTGCCGGATCGGAAGGTACGCTTGCAGTCACGACGGAGATTAAACTGAATACAGTTCCCCTTCCGCCTGCATACAAAACACTGGTGTGCGTTCACCACAGGCACCGCGACGAGGCATTTCACGCGAACCTGCTTGCCCTTAAGTTCAAACCCACCGCGGTTGAGCTGACTGACGACAGGATACTGGAACTTACCAAGGAAAACCTCAGCCAGCGGAACAACCGCTTTTTTATCGAAGGAGATCCGGGTGCAATCATGATGGTTGAATTTGTCAGGGATACCGAAGAAGAAACAGAATCGGTCACAGCAGCCCTTATTGATGCCATGAAATCCGAAGGATACGGTTATGCCTACCCTGTGTTAAGGGGAAAGGATATGGCAAAGGCCTGGGAACTCCGCAAGGCAGGTCTTGGTGTTCTGGGAAACATGAAAGGTGACGGCCGGACTGTCTCCCTGGTCGAGGACACAGCTGTTAGAGTGGAGGATCTGCCTGCCTACATGGATGATTTTGCAAAGCTGCTGGCCGCCCACGGAAAAGATTCAGTGTATCATGCCCATATCGGAACAGGAGAACTGCATATAAGACCTGTCCTTAACCTTAAGGATCCGGGCGATGTGGAACTTTTCAGGACCATCGGTCTCGAAACTGCCAGACTTGTGAAGAAATACCGCGGTTCACTCAGCGGTGAGCATGGCGACGGAAGGCTCAGGGGTGAATTCATTCCGCTGATACTGGGTGAAGAGAATTACAAACTTCTCAAGGAACTAAAAGCTGCCTGGGATCCTGAAAACATACTTAACCCGGGAAAGATAGTCGACACTCCCCTGATGAACACTTTCCTCAGGTATGAACCGGGCACCATAACCCCCGAACTTGAAACAATCTACGATTTTTCATCTACCGAAGGCATTATAAGGGCAGCTGAAAAATGCAACGGAACCGGCGATTGCCGCAAGTCGCTGAAAATCGGGGGAACCATGTGTCCGACCTTCATGGCAACCATGGATGAATACAAGTGCACCAGGGCAAGAGCAAACATACTGAGGGAATTCCTCAGCATCAGGGACGAAGACCCCTGGAACCATAAAGAGATTTATGATATTCTTGATCTGTGTGTCGGATGCAAGGGATGCAAGGCCGAATGTCCCTCGGGTGTGGACATTGCAAAAATGAAGTCGGAATTCCTTCAGCACTGGTACGACAGACACGGGATTCCGCTCCGTACCAGGCTGATAGCCTACATCGCGACATTTAACCGTATCGGATCGCTGGTTCCGGCTGTTTACAACTTCTTCCTCAATAACAAGTTCTTTTCAGACCTTCTCAAAAGGACGATAGGATTTGCCAGGGAAAGGTCGATACCGCTACTGTACAGGACGACCATGAGGAAATGGCTGAAGAAGAATCTGCAGGCACTGAATCCCTCCCGTCCGCGGGGAACAGTATGCCTGTTCGTCGACGAATTCACCGATTACAACGACACTGAAGCGGGAATTGCAGCGGTCAGGCTGCTGACAGCCCTGAATTACAGGGTGACTGCCGTGAGTCATGACCTTAGTGCCAGAACCTTCATTTCGAAAGGACTGCTCAGGAAGGCCAGGAAGATAGCGATCAATAACATAAAAGCCTTTGCTGACATAATAAGCGACGAAACACCTCTTGTGGGAATAGAGCCATCTGCAATACTTGGTTTCCGCGATGAATACCCCGATCTTGCAGGCGAAGATCTGAAGGAAAAAGCCCTGAAAATAGCGCGAAACAGTTTCCTTATCGATGAATTCATCTCAAGGGAATTCAAAGCCGGCAGGATAAAAAGAGAATCGTTTACCGACAAGAGCCTCGACATACTTCTGCATGCCCACTGCCAGCAGAAAGCCGTCTCATCCTCTGCATGCTCGATTGAAATGCTCTCAATTCCTGCGAATTACAAGGTCAGGGAGATAGCTTCAGGATGCTGCGGCATGGCCGGCTCCTTCGGATATGAGAAGGAACATTTCGAACTGTCGAACAAGATAGGGGAACTGGTTCTGTTTCCCGAAATCCGCAACAGCGGAAGTGAAGTAGAAATTGCCGCTCCTGGAACAAGCTGCAGGCATCACATAAAAGACGGAACCGGAAGAACGGCAAAACCGCCGGTAGTCCTGCTTTATGAGGCATTGAAGCAAACTAAATAAAGAGAGACATTGTCTTGCGGTCTTGCGGTCTTGCGGTCTTGCGGTCTTGCAGTCTTGCAGTCTTGCGGTCTTGCGGTCTTGCGGCACATCATAAATAATACATCATAAATAATACATCATAAATAATACATTCGTCCCTGCCAGGTATCCAGTTCCTCAAGTCGTTTTTCAATCCGTCTCACTATTGCGTCTGTTCGTTCTCTTCCCCACGATTCCTTGGCCAGGAAGCGCGGAGGAGCCTCTCCCGTAAAACGTTCAATCTTAATTGCCGGATTGAGCCGTTCAATAAAGCTTATTATGAAGTCAATATAATCATCCAGGGTAAATATCTCAAAATCACCGGGATTCTCATTATATTCCTTTTCCATTGCCGTGCCACTGAAAATCTGAAGCTGGTGAAACTTCACCCGGTTCAGGGGGAGGGCTGAAATCATGCCGGCTTCCTTAAGCATTTCCTCCCTTGTTTCGCCCGGCAACCCAAAGATAAAATGGGCTCCGGTATCAAGTCCCCTCGAATGTGAAGCCTCAAGCGCCTTCACTGCATCGGAAAATGAATGTCCCCTGTTTATCCTTGCAAGAGTGGCGTCATAGCATGATTCTATGCCGAATTCAAGGAGAACTATGCAATGCTCCGACAGTTCCTTCAGAAGATCGAGTATTTCATCATTCACGCAGTCGGGCCGCGTGCTAATCACAAGTCCCCTGATATCCTTGTGTTTCAGGGCTTCAGTGTATAAATCCCTCAGTATTTCAGGACTGGCGTATGTATTTGAATATGCCTGGAAATAAGCCAGATATGCCTCGGCTCTCCTGTAGCGTCTTTTATGAAATTCAATTCCTTCATCTATCTGCTGAATGACCGGTTTTTGGGGATTGCAGTATGAAGGATTGAAAGCCCTGTTATTGCAGTAGGTACAGCCGCCGGTCCCTTTTGTGCCGTCGCGGTTCGGGCAGCTGAAGCCTGCATCTATTGACACCTTCTGCATCCTGTAACCATGGACTGATTTGAAGCTGTCACTGAAGGCGTTGTACCTTCTGGGGGATACACGGGGATAGTTGGTCGCCATGTTGATATTTCCTTCCATTCAGACAGTTACAATTCTGTTTGCATCCACATACCATATATAGGCTCCGGCAACATCATAAGCCATCTCAGTCAGTATCTTCCTGTATTCCCTGACCTGTCTTAAGTGACTGTCGCTCTCCTCTCCGAACTTGAAATCGACAATGTAAGTCTTTCCATCTCTTATGATTACACGGTCGGGTCTCCGGGTTCCGGAATCAGGCAGAAGAAGAGTTGCTTCATTCAGCACCACGTTTCCTTCCGCGAACCATTCATTAACAGGAGGATGACCAATGAGTGAATGAATATTCCGGATCATTGAATCTTCTTCCTGTTCTGTGATCTCATCAGCCCTGACCATCTTTCTGACAGCTTCCGGAACGTCACGGGCGCTTGTAATCCGGCTGAACAGGTCATGCATTATCCGGCCGTAAGTGATCATCTCCCTTGCATCCGACTTTCCGGCATCGAGGTAATCCTCCCAGTTGAATTTCAGCTTAAGCGAAGCGTTTAAGTCATTCACCGGATACTCACCGACAAACAATCCCATTCCGGGAGCAGGTTCTTTATGAATACCGGGAAGATTCCCAAATTCAAGAATACCTGAATCCTGGTCGAAGAAGGTATGCAGAAAAGCAGGTGATCCGTCGGGATGATCTCCGGTGAAGCTAATTGCCTTACTGATCACCGATGCTATCCTGCTATCTGCTCCCGGTTTAGCCGGAACAAAGCCGAATATGGCGCTCACAGCCCTTGTGAAAGCCACGTAGAGGAGGTTTATATTATCGAGATAAGCGGAAAGCCGTTCATCGAAGTACTGGTCTGCAAAAATCGTGTCAGCCAGTTCACTGCTGTATCTCAGCGGCACTATTCCCAGCTTGTTGAAAGGCGGCGAATCAGGCACGGCCCAGAGGATATTTGAAAGAAAGGGCTTATGATCGAGGTTCCAGGAGAGGAAAGGAAGAATCACAATTTCAAACTCAAGACCCTTTGACTTGTGAATTGTCAGTACCCGAATTGAATCCTGACTGTCTGGAACCGCGATCGACTTTTTCACACCTTCGGTATTCCACCATTCAAGGAATGAGGCTATTCCGGGATTCCTTGCCGAAGCCTGCCCAAGCACAATATCCTGAAAAGCGTTCAGATATGGAACATTGAAGGAGAAATTGCCAAGTCCGAAAAATCCTGTCACTTTTTCGGTTATATTCCATAAAGGCTGGTTTCTAAGACTGTCAAGCAACTCAATGTATCCTTCCGGAAAGTAGATTTGAGAAAACACTATAAGTTCTTCCGCGGGAAGAGCTACCTTTTCTGCATCCGCGCTTCCCGTGGCAAGAAGAAAATTCCTTAGCATCAAAGCCCTGGCTATCATGTCCTTCGGATTGTCGAGCACCATCAGAACGGCAATTATGAAGTTTACAGCCGGGGAGTTTGAGAGCAGAAGCGATTCGCCCGAAACTATATTATAGTTGTACCTGGATTTCTTTTCCTCGGGGCAGGAGTTAGTATAGTCAAGAATCTTCTTCAGAACCACTGCACCCTCGCGGTTATCCCTCACCAGAATGCCTATATCGGAAGCGCTGTAGCCCTTGTCCTGTATCGATTCTAGCAATTCCGGAAGTCTGTTCAGTACCTCTTCCTGCCATTTTGATTCTTCAGTGTTTTCAATGAATTCAAGCCTTACATAGCCATCCGGTTTCCTTCCCGGGTCATTCTGAACGACTTCCGAGAAGAGCTCACCGAATTCTGAAAGCTGTCCGGCCTCCGACAGCTCCGGTTCCAGCTGCCCCGGAATTATTGAAAACAGTGAATTATTAAACCTTATTATGTTTGAACAACTCCTGTAGTTCGTTTCCAGAGGCTTTGATATGAACCTACTGCCATCGACGCTTCGTTTCAGATCGCGCAGGGTGTGCCAGTCGCTGTTGCGCCAGCGGTAAATCGACTGCTTTATATCTCCGACCACAAGGTTATCATAGCCCTGAGCCATACTGTTTTCGATAAGCTGCCTGAAATTTTTCCACTGGATCACCGAAGTATCCTGAAACTCATCAATCATGAAGTTTTCAAAGGCATTACCAACTTTTTCATATATAAAGGGTGCCTGGTCTTTTTCGGTAATCAGGCAGATCAGCTCACCGGCATCAGAAAGAAGAAAAAGATTTTCATCCCTTGTGATGTGACGCACCTGAACCAGTATATCCGACAATATACCAAGGATATAGATATATGACAGGATAGCCTTTGCAGTTTTGTAAGCAGCCGTATTCCTGTCATAGTAAGCAACCATATCCCTTACAATATCGGCCAGTCCGGCTTCTAGAGCCTGTTCCAGTGCAGGCGCAGGTTTCCCGGAAGACCACCGGGGAGGATCCGTCACCGCTGAACGGACATAGGAATTGGGGATTTTGAACTCTCCTGCAGCTGCAGTCCTGATGAATGAAGGAACACCTTTTCCCTTCTGAAAGAACATTTCGTCGGTAAGTCCGTAAGTGTCGAAGAAAGCTTTTGCTTTAAGGGCTGCCTGTTTAATGTATGCCGTGAAGTCCGACATCAGGGCTTTCATCTCATCAATATATGAAACAAGGAAGTCCTTGTCGCTGAGCTTTTCCTTCTCGCCGGCAGGAAGAAGTCTGAATTTTTCATTGAACAATTCTCCCGCCAGAGCCGTGATGCTCCTCCTGAGATCCCATGATTTGCCCTCCTCGATTTTAGCCCGTGCAAACATCAGAAGCCAGTCCTTAAGGGCCTCGTCCTTTGCAGCCGAAGAGATCATGTTATCGACCGCTTTCGAGAGTATAATATTATGGTCCGTCACGATGTCGAAGCCCGAATGGAGGCCGATATCCCGGGCAAAAGCCCTGACAATCTTCTGGTAGAAACTATCTATTGTGCTGACAGAGAATCTTGAATAATCATGAAGTATGGATGAAAGTATCTCTCCTGCCTCTTTTCTTATTAGAGCTTCACTTTTCCCTGTTGAAGCTGAAATATCATTGAGGTAGGAAGAGGGGAGTCCGCCTGCAAGCTTGTCGAGTTCATTGAGAATACGGTCCTTCATTTCGGCAGTTGCTTTGTGAGTGAAAGTAACTGCAAGGATTCTCCTGTAGCTGAGTCTCGATCTGAACAACTTTTCGAGATATATTCCCGTAAGCTGATGGGTTTTGCCCGAACCTGCTGATGCGCTGTATATTGTCAATGTTCCCACACTCATAACCCGATAAAGTTAGCCAATTTAATTAAATTCGCGTTGTGAAAAAGAAGGTGGTAATAGGAATGTCAGGGGGTGTTGACTCGAGTGTTGCGGCCTGGCTACTGCTGGAGAAGGGCTTTGAAGTGGAAGCTCTTTTCATGAGAAACTGGCACGACACCACTGGCCTGCTTCAAAGCGACTGCCACTGGGAAGATGATGCAATGTTCGCGGAGATGGTTGCAAAAAAGCTGGGCATACCCTGGCATTTCGTCGATCTGAGCGATGCATACAGGCAGAGGGTTGTCGATTATATGTTCGCGGAGTATCAAAAAGGCCGGACTCCAAACCCTGACATATTGTGCAACAGGGAGATAAAGTTCGATTCCTTTGCCGTCGAGGCAAGGAAGCTCGGGGCCGACCACGTGGCCACCGGACATTACTGCCGGAGGGAAGTCATCGAAACTCCGGAGGGCATTGTTTACAGGTTGCTGAGAGGTACCGACGGCAACAAGGATCAGAGTTATTTTCTGTGCCAGCTTAGCCAGGAACAGCTGGGCTATGCACTTTTCCCGGCCGGACATCTTACAAAAACACAGGTCAGGACCATTGCTGCCGATCTCGCCCTACCCACAGCCAGCAGAAAGGATTCACAGGGAATCTGTTTCGTGGGCAAGATTCACCTTCCCACATTCCTCCAGCAAAAACTGAAAGCCAGGAAGGGAAAGGTCATTGAGATACCGGCCGACTTCAGACGCCCGGAATGGGAATCAGGTTTTCCCGGCGAAAATATTGGCGATGATTACCTAATCGCGGCATCTGAACCATACCGCTTTGGGCCGGGGTCAGGAAAAGTGATCGGAGAACACTACGGAGCTCACTTCTTTACAGTTGGTCAGAGAAAAGGGATAAACATAGGAGGCTACAGGGAACCCCTTTTCGTACTTGGAAGCGACATTGCCGAAAACCTGCTTTTTGCCGGCGAAGGTCAGTCACATCCCGGGCTTTACAGAAAAGGGCTTTTAGTAAGGGATGATGAAATTCACTGGATAAGGAGGGACCTTGCAATGAATATCGGCGAATCGCATGAGTACGATGTCAGGATAAGATACCGCCAGCCTCTTCAGAAAGCCAGGCTGTACAGAAGAGAGAAAGGCATGTACATTATATTCCATAAGATGCAGAGAGGTATCACTCCGGGTCAGTTTGCGGCATGGTATGACGGGGATGAACTGATCGGATCAGGCGTCATTAATGCCTGAAACCATGTTATAACATTGTTATAACATAAAAAAACCTTAAAAAACGGAATAATCAGGAATAATCAGGAAAGCCTGTTCCTGTAATCCTCATAGCCGAACTCCCTGAGCAGTTTGAATTTGTTATCCCTGGTCCAGATGCCTATCGAAGGATGCTGCACACCGTTGAAGGTAGTGGTCTTGACCATCGTGTAATGGATCATATCCAGAAACACTATCCTGTCGCCCGGTTTAAGTTCATTATCGAATGACCAGTCTCCCATGAAATCGCCTGAAAGGCATGAGTTTCCACCCAGCCTGTAAGTTGGTTTTCCCTTTACCGGATCACTGGCGCCCAGAATTTTCGGTTTATAGGGCATTTCGAGGCAGTCGGGCATATGAGCAGTGAATGAAGTATCGAGGATGGCTGTACGGATCCCGTTATTTTCCACGATATCCTCAACCGTCGATACCAGCTCTCCTGTCTGCCAGGCAAAGGCGCTTCCCGGTTCAAGGATCACGTGCAGCCCCGACCTCTTTCTGAATTCCTTCAGCATCCCGGTCAGATGCGCTGTGTCATATCCTTTTCCTGTCATCAGGTGGCCTCCGCCCATGTTGATCCATTTCAGGCGCGGATAATAAGCGGAAAAATTCTCATCAACAACTTTCAGAACCTTTTCCAGGGCAAATGAATCGGACTCGAACAGCACGTGAAAATGCAGGCCTTCAACACCTTCAGGAAGTCCCGACCGTTTCAGGTCGCCTGCCGTGATGCCAAGCCTCGATCCGGGAGAGCAGGGATTATAGATATCATGGCCGATCTCCGAGAATCCGGGATTAATTCTCAGACCGGCAGAAATTCCCGATTTCTCATACACATCCCTGTTGCAGAACTTATAGTACTGAGCCAGTGAATTGAATGTAATATGTGAGCTGTATCTCATTATCTCAGCGAAGGTTTCCTGCTTGTAAACAGGCGAATAGGTATGGGCTCTTGAGCCAAGCTCCTCGAAGCTCAGCCGGGCCTCGTGGGGGGAGCTGGCCGATGCTCCGCTGAAATACTCCCTGAAAACGGGAAACACGCCCCACATAGCGAATCCCTTGAATGCCAGTATGATTTCAGCTCCTGACTCATCCGCGACCTTACGGATCAGTTTCAGGTTATTCCTGAACCTCTCTTCGTCGATAATGTAGCACGGAGAGGGAATTTGTGAGTAATCGATGCTCAAAGTATGAAAGTGTTAAGCTGTTAAATCGTAAAGGTCTGATACCTCTTAATACCTCAATGCTTCAATGCCATGATGCCGTAATGCCTTAAAGTCATTCTTAGAGTTCCAGGTCTACGTCATGCAGTTCCACCCATGGCAGTCCGAGAAGGTTCAGCTGTTCCATGAAAGGATCGGGGTCAAATTGCTCCACGTTGAATACTCCGGGTTTTTTCCAGAACCCTTTCAGGTACATCATTGCACCGATTGTTGCCGGAACCCCGGTGGTATAGCTTACTGCCTGGGCTCCTGTCTCCCTGTAGGCCTCTTCATGGCTGCAGTTGTTGTAGATATAATAGGTCTTTTCCCTGCCGTCCTTTATACCTCTTATCCGGCAGCCAATCGAGGTCTGTCCCTTGTAGTTCTCTCCCAGTTCGCCGGGATCTGGCAGAACGGCTTTCAGGAACTGAATCGGGACAATTTCGCAGCCATTGTACATAATAGGTTTGATACCGGCCATGCCTATATTCTGTATCACCCTCAGATGTGTAAGGTATTCCTGGCCGAAAGTCATCCAGAACCTTGCCCTTTTTATTGTAGGAAAGTTTTTGACAAGTGATTCCAGTTCCTCATGGTAGATCAGGTAGGATTCCTTTGGCCCTATTTCCGGATAATTAAGAGGTTTATGGATTTCATGGGGTTCAGTATATATCCATTTTCCGTTTTCGTAGTATTTGCCTTTTTGGGTAACCTCCCTGATATTTATTTCAGGATTGAAATTGGTTGCAAAAGGTTTACCGTGGTCTCCCGCGTTGCAGTCTACGATGTCGAGATAATGGATCTCGTCGAAATGGTGTTTCGCGGCGTATGCTGTGAAGACCGAGGTTACTCCCGGGTCAAATCCGCAGCCCAGGATTGCCGTCAGTCCGGCATCTTTGTAATCATCATGGTATGCCCACTGCCAGCTATATTCAAATTTCGCCTCCTCGGGCGGTTCATAATTTGCTGTATCGAGGTATGCAACACCTTCGGCAAGGCAGGCATCCATTATATGAAGGTCCTGGTACGGAAGTGCGACATTGACCACTAATTCGGGTTTAAAGCTTCTGATGAGTTTTCTTAGTTCGGGTACATTGTCGGCATCCACGGCAGCTGTTTTAATCCGGTCCGAGCCGGTTCTTGCAGCTATTGCATCACATTTTGATTTAGTCCGGCTTGCAAGCAGCACTTCGGTGAATACTTCGGGCAGAGATGCCATCTTGCTGATGACCACTGATCCCACTCCGCCGGCTCCGATAACCAATACTTTTCCCATGTCGTAAAAATAGTTAGTGTGATGTCAAATATAGTGATTTTTATACAGTCTGACAGCTACATAAAGCCTGTCTTCAGCGCTTATGGCAAAAACTGATTATATTTGATCCCTCACATATCGCGGGTAAGAATGAAGCTGATCAATCCACTGGTGGTGATTTATATCCTGAGCGCTATTCTTTTGTTCACGGCTGCTTCATTTCTTCTCTGCATACCTGTTTCCCTGATCTACGAGGAATCGCCGGCTCCCTTCGTTCTGTCTTCGCTGATAACCCTGGCAGTATCAGTTATACTATATCTGATTTCAGGGAAAGCTTCCCGGGAAAGGGCCAGTCTAAGGGAAGGATCGCTTTCAGTCTCGCTTGCCTGGCTGGTATTATCGGCTGCCGGGTCGCTTCCATATCTTATAAGCGGAGCTATACCATCCTTCACAAATGCATTTTTTGAAACAGCATCCGGTTTCACAACTACGGGAGCGACTATCCTTTCCGATATCGAATCTCTTCCCTACTCGATTCTCTTCTGGCGAAGCCTTACCCACTGGATAGGAGGACTGGGTATCATCATGTTTGTTATAATAATCATGCCTTCGCTGGGAATGACGGCCAATCAGTTGCTGCCCCTGGAGTCGTCGCTGAAGGAGAAGATCCATCCCAAAACCAAATCGGTCGCGATACGCCTTCTTTATGTTTATATTGGTCTGACTGTCACCCAGGTGATTCTGCTCGTTGCCGGCGACATGAATTTTTTCGACAGCATCTGTCACACTTTCAGCACTGTATCCACAGGCGGATTCTCACCCAAAAACACCAGTTTAATGGATTACTCGGCCTGGTCACAATATATCATCGCATTATTCATGTTCCTTTCGGGGGTAAGCTTCGTCATCTATTATTACATATTCAACTTCAACTTCCGTAAAGTCAGGTACAACGACGAGCTATGGTACTATCTTTCAGTTACATTGTTTTTCGGAGTTCTTGCATCGTGCATACTTCTGGCAAACACCACTAAGCCGCTTGAAACAGCCTTCAGGGAAGGATTTTTTCAGGTAATATCAATAATCACCACAACGGGATTTGCATCAGCCGACTATCTTCAATGGCCTGTAGCCGCCACTGTCGTAGTGTTCCTGCTGCTGTTTTCCGGTGCCAGCACCGGTTCAACATCAGGGGGTATCAAAATGGCAAGGCATCTTCTTGTCTTCAAGAACATCCGCGGCGCCCTGTTACGGCTTGTACATCCTGGCATGATCATTCAGATCAGGATCAACAACAAAGCAATTAGCGACCAGCAGAACTTATCTGCCACCACATTCCTGATCATTTATATTCTTATTTTCCTTGCCGGGTCAATAATGCTTGCCATCACCGGCCTTGATCCTCTGACAGCTATCAGCGCTTCGGCCTCATCCCTGGGAAATGTCGGGCCGGGTCTTGGAAGCATCGGGCCTATTTACAACTTCTTTCACCTGTCTGCCATTGGCAAGTATATCTGCAGTCTTCTTATGATAATCGGGCGACTTGAGATCTACACTTTCTTTATCCTGTTTACCAGGCCGTTCTGGAGGATTTGAAAAACTCCCTCACGTTCTCAAGGTTTTCAGGAGTTCCGACATTGAACCAGTAACCCTCGTCGAAGCGGCGGGTCAGTATCCTCCCGGTAGCGGCCAGTTCCAGATACAGATCCACTACAGTGTAGATACCATCCCTCATATAGCTGAATATCTCCGGGTCGATTATCTGAACCGATGAAAAGCCTATTGCTTTCAGTCCTTCGTCAGAGTCGGTCTTAAGTATCTCCTCACCTGTTGATACATTTCTCCATCCCCTCAGAACACCGTTCTTATCCGTCAGCAGAAATCTGCTGCCCGGGCGTTCACGGACAGCCAGTGTAGCGAGCGCCTTTTTTTCAAGATGCAGGTCGAGAAGCAATGAAAGATCGAGATCGGTCACTATATCGGCGTTATAGACAAGAAAGGGGTTTTTATCAAAGAAATGCCTGGCCTTGTAAAGCCCTCCGCCATTTTCGAGAAGAAGTTCCCTTTCATCCGAAACTGATATCCTGAATTTCTTTGCGTTAAGGCGTCTTATTTCTTCCTCCACCATATCGGCCAGGTAATGGACATTTACAATGATATCATCGAAGCCGTAGCTGCAGCAGTATTCCACGGCATGCTGAAGAAGACTCTTCCCGTTTATATCCACCAGCACCTTGGGTATTGATCGAGTAATCTCACCGAGCCTGGTTCCTTTCCCGGCCGACATAATCATTGCTTTCATCCGGTAGTTGCTTCAGATATTCATATTTTTCTCCAGCTTCCTGAAGATGGGAGTTTCCGGGATGGCCCGGGCTGCAGAGAATAGTTCTGGAAGATCGATATGTTCCGATGCCATAGCGGCGATCTGATTAAGCAGTTTAGCGCCGGGAACAATACTGTCGGTGAAAGTAGGTTTCTGTTCATACAATCCCCTGAAACCGAATGCTCCGAGGGCCTGCATCACCCTTATCATGCTGAATCCGGTGTAATAGCCCCTGAACTCATTCCTGTTTTCCCCTGAGACAGCGCAGAAGTTTTCAATATAATAATCAAGAAGATATTCCCTGTCCGTATCTGCCATCGGGATTTTGGCGTCGTACAGCATGGATGCGACATCGTACTGGGGAGCTCCCTTTCTTCCTCCCTGGTAATCGATGAACCAGGGTTCTTCGTCGACCACCATCACGTTGGCTGTCTGAAAATCGCGGTAAA
>JAXDBC010000097.1:0-10113 GCA_034679225.1 Bacteroidales bacterium
AACCTTGCTGCATTGTTATAAAGTATATCCCTCTTCTGCTCTTCCGTTAGATAACTGGCGTTCTGTATCACTCCAATGGATGCTTCGATCATTCCTTTATAACCCATGTAATCGGTTCCGTACATGATACGCTTACCGAAACCTGCCTGAACAAGCCTTTTGATGACCATGTGGATTTCTTCCAGAGGATAACTCCATATAAATCCCGATATATCCAGGAACACGTAGGCATTCCAGCCCATCACTGCAATCAGTTCGTCGATAAACGGATAGCCGGCATGCTGAACCCACACGCGAAGTTTTGGGTGCCTGTGAAGCAGATCTTCCAGCTCCAGCGGGTTACCCATAGCTGCCCTGAATTTGGTTCCCATGATATTGGTCATGCCGTTCCCGCCGGTACCCATATGTATGCCGACAGGCAGATCCAACTTCTCGGCCAGTGCAAAATACTCGTCGAGTGACATGTCGCTCGGAGACATTCCCCGGTACTGCGGGGCACATTCCGACATGACTTTGTAGAAACCCGTGGATAATGAGTCGCTCATTGCCTGGACAGTAATCTCATCCGGCGAACTGACGCCGATCCCCGGGATGATCCTGTCAGGCGCCGCTTTTTTCCATTTATACAACGTCTTCGCGTCACCAAAGACTACAGCTATGATGTTGTGCTTCTCGATTGTTTCAAGAAATGAAGCGGTCATGTCTTCATCATCTTTCGGGGCTTTAAACGGGTTGACGCAATCCTTTGAGGGAAATGACATTCCCGTTTTGGGATCAGTTCCCGGCATGTTTTCAAGAAACCACGGGCAGATATCGCCCATCTGAAAGTTTCCGACTGACATAGAATGAACATGGATGTCAATTATCGGCAAAGGCTTCTTTTGCTGCACGGCATCGGGCTTCTGTGCATTCAATGCCAGTGGCAGCAATATAAACAGACTGATAACAAAAATCCTGGGTTTCATAATGTAATATGCTTAAGATTAATAAAATGAACTCTTTTTATTTTGCCTTCCCGGGGTCCCCTGTTTATCATATGCATCAGGCACCATCTGCCGGTTTGTCATCTGAAAGCCCTAACAGATGGTGCATCCGATGCATTCAATATACCGGCTGAATAAGCTTAATTCCAGCCGGGGTTCTGTGTCAGGTTCGGGTTCACAAGCATTTCATGCTCCGGGAATGGCAAATACTCATGTTTTCCTGTTTTGTACCCGTAAACCGAATTTGACTGGGGAAAGGTAATACTATCTGTGACTCCATCCTTTTTGAAACCCCAGAAGGAAGGAATTTTAGCTCCCTGCCCCGACAGAGCCGCTGCAGCTTCTCCCCAGCGCTGGAGATCGAGAAACCTTGCTCCCTCGGCCCACAATTCAAGCCGTTTCTCCTTCTTGATATCATCAATGGTCACCGTGACCAGAGGCGCCAACTGTGCACGTTCGCGAATCTGATTTATATAATCAAGCGCCGTATTCACATCCGACGGTGTTGACCGGATAGCTGCCTCCGCTCCAAGCAACAGGACCTCAGCGTATCTCATGTAGATCCAGTTGTTGTGCCAGGCATATCCGAAACCACCCTCAAGCGCTTCGTCTCTCACAACACGATATTTCCATGAGAATTTTCCTGAATGACCATACAAACCCTGTGATCCGACAGTCATCTGCAATCCCGGGATCGGGCATATATCAAGTACCTGCTGGTAGGTTTTCATCGTGCTCTTGAGACGAAAACCGTCAGGGCCTTCCATATCAACGAATGCCTGATAAACTTCCGGAGTTGCATTGCTGAAGCCCCATCCGCTATAGTGAATATCATGGACGCCCGCGAAAAAGCCAACCATGTTCATATGGTCGCCTCGCCATCCTACCATATTATTTCCGATTCCGGATGAAGCGCCGGTCCAGGTATTCGCGATATCATTAAGACCAACTATCTCCCACATGCGTTCCGGTCCAAAATCCTGGGAGATACGCATCATGTTTTCATAATCATCTATAAGCGCGTATTTTCCGGCGTTCACAACCGCGTTGAACTGGCTTGCGGCCTCATTGAACTTCTCCTGCCAGAGATATGCTTTTCCAAGCAGGGTCTGGGCCACCTGACGGCTGAGCCTTGCCCCTACTGATTTATCAGTGGTGCTGGTCTTTTCAGGAAGGGCATTGGAACTTATTGCCTCATTCAGGTCTCTTTCAATGAGCTCCCAGAAAGCTGCCGGATCACCGTTGGGCTGCCTGTAATCACTGGGAGCCAGTTCATGTTCAACCAGCGGCGGCGTTCCCCAGAGAGTTACAAGGTAAAAGTTGGCAAAAGCCCGGATGGTCTTTGCTTCAGCAATTGCCCTGTTCTGAACCGGAGTGCCGCCGGCAACATTGTCAATGACCATGTTGCAGCTGTAGATCATGGAATAAAGTGAACTGAACATACCTGAAATATTGCTGTTGGCAGGATTGAAGGTATATTCGTTCATCTGTTCCAGGGAGGGATTATCACCTCTTCCCCCGCCTCCGCAGGTAACATCATCCGAGAGCATGTTTTGAAGAAACAGCCAGGTGAAATGAAAGTTCCTTATCTGCGTGTAAACCGCTGCAATGGCTTCATCAGCATCAGAATCAGTAAGGTAGAAGTCCTCAACTGCAGTTGTGCCCATCTGGTCAACTTCAAGCCTGTCTTCACACGATCCTATAATAAAGACCGCGACAAACAGGAGTATTAAATATATATATCTGGTTTTCATATCATTCTCTTTAGAAGGTAAGGTTTACGCCAAACAAGACTTTCTTCGATATCGGGTAGGAGCCCTTGTCTATTCCAAGTGCTGAACCGGCATTGGTCGATACTTCAGGATCATAACCAATATAATCGCTGAATGTAAAATAGTCATCAAGTGAGGCATAGACTCTGAGATTGCTGACAAAAAGCTTGTTTATCAGACGGGATGGAAGGGTGTAGCCGAGCTGTATCTGCTTGATTTTGAAGAATGAACCGTCAAATATAACACCGCTGCTTGCATAGAAATAATCTATCCTGTTTGACCCTGGTTTGGGAATTGAACCTTCTTTATTGGTTTCAGTCCACCTGTCATCATAAAAATAGCTCAACTTGTTCCCGTTAGGCCGGTCAGAACGGGTGAAACAGTTATATATTTCATTACCCGACTGACCTGCACCGAATACAAGGAGATCGAATCCCTTATAGGCAGCGCTCAGGGTAAGACCATAGGTGAGATCGGGAATACCCTTGCCAAGCATTATTTTGTCAGCATCATTTATCTCCCCGCTGTTGTCCTGATCCTTGAAAATCGCATCACCGGTTGTATTGTCAACATCTACAAACTCATATCCTCTCATATACCACACGGGATATCCCTCTTCAAATACAGTCAGCCCCGTGGAAATGTGCATTGAAGCGCCAAGGATTCTTGATATACTGGGATCAAGATAGGTTACCTTGTTATTCAAAGTCGCCATGTTGGCGTTGATCCCATATTTGAAGCCGCCAATGTTGTCCTGCCATCCCAGCTCAATCTCAATACCTGAATTCCTGACGTTGCCGGCGTTAATGGTTGCGGATGACTGACCTGTTTCAAATGGCGGGATGATCGTAACAAGAAGGTCTTTTGAGGTCTTTACAAACCAGTCGAAGGTAAATGTCATCCTGTCGTTAAACGCCCGTGCATCAAGTCCTATGTTTGTCTGCTCGGTAGTCTCCCATGTCAGCTCAGGATTCTGCAGCCTGTTGGGAGCCGATCCTATCTGGTAATCAATGTCCTCGGAATAGGGTACTGATCCGACAGAGGCTATCGAAGCCCTCCACAAGAATCCGCTCAGATGGGAATAGGTTCCATTCTGTCCCCATGAAGCACGCAGCTTAAGATGGTCGATCAGAATATTATCGGGGAAGAAATCTTCCTGGGATATGACATAACCCACTGACAAGGCCGGAAATAAGCCCACATTCTTGTCAGCCGGGAAAAAGTTCCTGTCACCCGCGTCACGCCTTATCGAAGCCTGGAACAGATACTTGTCAGCGTAGGAATAATTCAGACGGCTGAACAGTGAAAACAGTCTTCCGTAGATGCTTTCCGAACCAGTGACCGTCCTTGTTGCCGTGGCTGTCTGGTAGGCAATGTCCAGGTAAAGAGGATCGTTCTTGATGATCTCATTGACAGATCCTCCGGTTCTGTTGCTGTAAGGCTCTATATACGACACCCCTGCCAGGGCATTGAAGTTATGCTTCCCGAAATTTCTGGCATAGGTAGCAAAATTATCCCATTGATACCTGAAAAATATGCCGTTCGTCCGGCTGAGAACCAGCTTTTCCCTGTTCACAATAGTATTGCCATAGTAGGGTTTGTTATATGTGTAGTTGCTTGTATAGCCTACCCTGTAGCCAAGCTTTGAGGTCAGTGTCAGACCTTTTACCGGATTCAGGTCAAGAGTCATGGTGCCGTTCAGACTGAATCCGTCAGTTGTAGAATCCGTCTGGTCGCGGATGATCATCGGATTGGTCATATCCTGGATGTTGATGCCCGACCATGACCAGTAGTTGCCCGTAAGCGGATCCTGCAGAAGCGGATATACTCCGCCGTCAAGGACGGATCGCATATAGGATGGCATGCTTTCCTTTGTATAGGAAACCGGAGTGAGAGGGTCCTGTGTCAGTGCCGCTCCCAGAAGGCCACCATATTCATTTGCTTCCGAAACAGTACTTAACTCCCATTTCTCAAGAATGTTTGTCGTCCCAACCTTTAGCCAGTCCTTAACCTTGTAATCCGCGTTTATAACGCCCCCCAGCCTTTTGTAAACATCCTTGTCTCCTGCAACTATACCATTCTGATCCGAATATGAAGCAGATATGTAATATGAACCCCTGTCGTTTCCTCCCTGAAAACCAAGGTTATGCCTCTGGGTTATGCCTGTTTCAAAAGTCTCACCCAGCCAGTCAGTATTTGTTCTGCCGTCCCAATATTCGTCTATTGCAGCCTGTGAAAGAAAAGCTCCCTCAACCATATAGTTGATATATTCCTCAGGGCTGAGTATATCCGGGATCCTGGGCAGCTTGGCAGTGGAATACTGGAAATCATAGGTGACTTTTCCCTCACCAGGCTTCCCTTTCTTGGTTGTTATAAGGACAACACCGTTACCGGATGCAACACCGTAGATGGCTGCCGAAGCAGCATCTTTAAGTATCTCAATAGACTGTATGTCATTGGGATCAATGCCGGAGATACTTGTTACAATAAGTCCGTCAACAACATACAATGGCTCGGCAGCATTGTTTGACGATACACCACGAACCCGGATCGTTCCGCTGGCACCGGGAGCTCCGGAAGTGTTTACAACCTGCGCACCTGCCACCTTGCCCTGCATGGCCTTTTCAGCCGACAGGACGGAGCGGCTCTGCAAATCAGTGGTTTTCACCTGCGAGATGGCTCCTGTGACATCACTTTTCCTCTGGACACCGTAGCCGACTACTACAACCTCGTCGAGAGCTGTCTCCTGAAGTGCCATCGGAACATCAATCACCTGCCGTCCGTCTACGGATATTTCCTGAGACTCGTAGCCAATGAATGTAAATACCAGTGTCGCGTTGGGATCGGGGATTGCAAGGGTGTAAGTTCCGTCAATCCCGCTTATGGCTCCAATCGTGGTACCCTTCAATGTAATGTTAACTCCGGGCAACGCTTCTCCTGTCGATAGGTCTGTCACCCTGCCTCTCACGGTGAATTGTTGCAACTCCGGATCAGCGGATGACGAATTCCCCGGAAACAGGATTATCTGACGGTCATTTGCTTCATAGTTTAGGTCTGTGGCTGCAAGGATGTCAGTTTGCCGTGTTAGGTCAAGCATATCCTGGTTCAGAAGGTAAGAGAACTCGCTCTGGTCTTCGATCCCGTTCAATACCTGATTGACGGAAGCGTTTCCCTGATCAGGCGAAATCTTTGTGATTTGTGAATAGCTGCCAGCCGCATTGACTGTCATCATCCCACAGAAAAGCAGAATCGCAGTTAGTTTCATAGTCAGAAGCAGTTTGCTTAAATTGCCATATGGCCCATAACCATAATGACAATCATGGGTTTTATTCATACTTTTTCGGTTTTAGTGGTTTTAGTAATTGAAGCTTCAGCTTCAGTTTAGATTAATCGCCGGCCGCTGATACCGGAATATCCTCGTTACAAGCATGATCATCCTTTCTTGCGGCCCTGAGTTTAGTGGAGTTTTCTTAGATCATAGGCATTATGGTTTTGGTTCAGGTTCAGATTTTTAATTCAGGTTAATGGTTTCAATTAAACCACTTATTTCAAAGTATTGGACAATCCTATTGTTATAATCATTCCATTTGTTATAATCATTCCATCGTATCATTTAGATTTTTCTTCATCCTGGCAAATAACAGAAAAATTAACCAATTGAATGTTAGTATTTTAAATTATTTTATTAATAACCGTGATTTGAGATATTAATATAAAAACCTTGGTATTCAGTTAATTAGTGTCGTGTCGTCAACTCATATTTAACAATGAATACCAAGGTTTACAGTAAAGTTACATTTTTGTCAGATACATTAAAGCAGTTCTTCAGAAACAAAACGAACATTGCAGACATCAAGTTCTTTAGCTTGGTTGTCAGCGTATTATGTAAAGTCCGGGCAATTTGTTTCAAGAAGCCGGCATGCATCTAAAGTCAATCCGGTATCACCGCACGTGCTTCCCTGTCAGGATCATTCTTAACCTCGCACAGGTCATTGAGTATCATGGTTTCGCCATTCTCAATGGTATAAGCCGGCCACTGAGGTAAACCGCCTCCGTTGGGATCGCCCGTACGCATGAACTGAAGAAGTGCATCCGACATCTTTTCAGAAAGAGCACGGGGTCTCGGACCTCCGCCCGTGTGGGTAAGCATTATATCGGTATTGTAAAACCAGAAACAGATATCCAGGCAGTGAAAAGCCCTCATCCTGTTATTGAACAAGGGAGGTTCCCATCCGAACCAGGCCACATAAACCGGAGCTTTCTGAACTGCCTTGGCATTGGCCGTGGCAACAACACCCTTGCGGTTGCTCCCGATCAGGGTTGCCAGTTCTATAGGTGTGGCATCCGGGAATACTTTCGCGTATGCATCATAAATCTCAGCTGCCTTGTCTCCATATCCGCCCCTCATACCTGACCTGCCCGAAAGCATTGCTTTCGCGCTGTCGGCTGTAATTTTTTCAAGTTCCGGACTTGTACGGCTCATCGACCATTCATGGAAGGTGGTGCTAATCATCATCGGTACTCCGGATGAGAGTCCCTCAGGATCTGCAAAGAACTTTCCCTTCGGAAGATTCACCCCGTCAGCTACCGGTCCGAAACCGCCGCGCATCATTCCCTGACGTGGGTTATCCTGGTTATATTTCTGGGCTGCCCTGTTTGCAATGAGAATGTAATCCTTCCAGGGTATATCCTGAAGCTTGTCAACCTCGTTCGGCTTTAACCCGGCTTCCTTCAGCACATATGCTCCCAGTCCTCTTGAGTATTCCTGGTCGATAGCTTCAATCGTGGAGCCGCTGAGCGGAACACCTTTATGAACCAGACCGGCGGCCTGTGGCATGTTCATAACGACACACACCTTTGCTCCCCCGCCCGACTGACCGATAATAGTCACATTCCCGGGATCGCCTCCAAAGTTTGAAATATTGCGGTTCACCCATTCAAGAGCCGCTACCATGTCGAGCGCCCCGACATTGCCCGAACTGGCATATTTTTCACCTCCGACACCCGAAAGATCAGTGAATCCTATCGGACCAAGCCTGTGATTTATTGAAACAAATACGATATCTCCCTTCCGGCTGAGATTCTCTCCCATATACCCGTCCTGCTCGATCCCGTTGCCGTTGGTATAACCGCCCCCGTGGAGCCAGACCAATACCGGCCTCTTCGCATTATCCGTGATCGACGGTGTCCATATATTGAGCTTCAGACAGTCCTCACTCACATCATCATAGTTCCAGTGATCAACAAACGACGACCATGCATTCCCATAACGGTTGTCCATGATCTGGGGAGCGCTGTTACCCCACCATACAGCCGGGTAAACATTATCCCATGGCTCCGGCTTCTGAGGAGGCATAAAGCGGTTCTTGCCCGCGGTGCTGGCACCATATGGAATGCCTCTGAACTGAAAAATATTATTGAGAATAAAACCCTGCACCTTACCGTATTCGGTCTGTGCAATGGCGATATCATCCCCAACTTTGAGAACCTGCTCGTCAACTGCCGGCTGGGTGCCGGTTTGACTGCATGAGCTTAAAAAAAGGATCATTGCAAGAAATGATCCTGCTACAATCCATTTAATTCCGGAATAACAAGAGGTTTTTTTCATCATGATATAATTTTAATTTTAGTAAATAACAGAATTATCATCTGACCGAGTCTTAATATCTTATGTTGCTTCGTCAATAAAGACGGATCAAGGTGTTGGTATATGACTTTGATATCCTGTTACCTGGCATTATTTGCCTAAGGCCTTTCCCAAACGGATACCAGGGTCGTAAGCAAAGTTACATTATTATAAGATACCTTAAAAGGATTTGTTTGGAAAACAATATCAGGTTTGCAGGCATTAAATTTCTTGCCTTATTTATCAGCGCGTTATCTAAAGTGAAGTTTGCCTTACTGCATAAGTATAGCTCATCGCATTACAGTAAGAAAATATCATTAAATTTACAGTGAAATGAACCCTGTGACCACAAAATGCAAACAACAAAATCCGTCAGGTTTCCGGGAGTGATTCCGGCCCTGCTATTCATCATTGTGCTGGCAACTGGCTGCACAAATAAAAAAAATGTCCGGGAAAGCAATGAGTTAAAAATCTTGCCTTACCCGCATATAATCGATATAAGCGAAGGTTTAAGCAATCCTTCTGAAATCAGACTGAGTGAAATAGCCGACAGCATCAGATATGTTGTCCTTTCAAAAGACAAGCAGGAACTGATAGGGGATATCGACAAGATACAGATATCTGATAGTCATCTGTATCTGAGGACCAGCTCCGACGGCATTGTCAAACGTTTTGATATGAACGGGAACTACCTGAATTCATTTGGAAACATCGGAAGAGGCCCAAAGGAATACCTCCCGGGAAGTGCTTATTCAACATCTGTAAATGATGATAAACTATTTGTTTTCCGTAGTGCAATGGACAGCTACCTGGTATTTGAATCAAACGGCAATTATGTTGAAACTGTTGATTTCCCGGTTTCCAGAACCATGTTCGATTTCAGGAGCCTCTCCGATTCAGTTTTCCTGTGCACTTTCTTTTATATCGGTTCAATTATGAAAGACTATACTGAAAATCCCTTTAATTGCTCGGCCGGAATATTTGACTGCAATGGAAATCCTCTTAAACTGATTGAACATCCCTTGAAAAATGCCGACATTTCAAAATCAGATGCAGGAAACATGATCTCAATGGCTCCGTCCATTACATTCTTTGACAACAGGATAGTTCTTATGCCCGACGGGGATACAATTTATGAAATAGATTCAAAGTCGATATTCCCCGGTTATGTTATAAAATGGGGAAACGTACCTCATAATCAAGACGTTAAGGATTTCTTTTTCAGACAATCCGGGCCTTCGGACAAAGCCTCGGTCTGGAGTATAATCCTTGAAACTTACGACAGGACATTCTTCAGACTTACAAAAGGGACTGAATACTATATTTTTGAATATAACAAGGTCAGTGGCTCAACAAGATCGATGGCTATTGAAAGGGATAAAGGCTTTATAAATGATCTTGACGGGGGTGACGATTTTTACCCTTATTATACAAACAGAAGCGGTGATATATGGATAACCGGGCAGGATGCTTACACTTTCAAAGAAAAAAACAACCCCGAAATATTAGCCAAGTCGGAAGCCGCGTATCCTGAGATGAAGGAAAAACTCGAAAAATTCGCGGATAATCTGAAACAGGATGATAATCCTGTTTTAAAGCTTGTCTATCTCAAAAAACACAAGGGCCAAAAATAAGCGAAGGTTCAGGACAACAACAATTTAAAACAACATAAACGGAAGGAGACATAACTATGAACTTTTCAAAACCCGGGACTCCGACAGGGAGGACTTTT
>JAXDBC010000098.1:0-35030 GCA_034679225.1 Bacteroidales bacterium
GAATTCGGCTTCACTTCAGGAATTGTAACTACCGGAAAAAGCTTCAGGCAGAAATACGGCGTCTTCTCAGCCAAGATAAAGCTTGGCAACCCGGCGGCAAGAAATAATTTCTGGATGCTGTCAGATAGAATAACCCCTCACATAGATATCTGCCGTACATCGAAAAATAAGATATGGACTGATTTCGTGGCCGATCCCGGACGCTTTTCAAAATCGTCCATCGGTCCGAAATATGCCAACGATTTCTTTATCTATACCCTTGAATGGACCCGCGATTCGCTCGTGTGGAAAATTAACGGAATAGAAATCGCCCGCCAGTCTTCCAACATCCCGCAGGAACCAATGTACCTCCTGCTGGCAGGCGGCGTTGAGACTCCGGTAAGCGGTATGACCACCATGGAGGTCGACTGGGTGAAAGTGTATCGGTATAAAGAATAGTCGGCACGGCGTGCAGGTCGTGCAGGCTGAGGAGTGAAACGGTATCAATTTATCAGGTTTTTAGCCCCGTGGGGGCGACATGACCTCGAACGGGGCAACGGCCTGAGGCCCCGGCATGAAAGTCAGTGAAACTATGCCCTGCGCCCTGCGCCCTGTGCCCTGTGCCCTGTGCCCTGAGCCCTGTGCCCTGCGCCCTTACAAATTATTGTTACAACCGTTCCCGTAACTTTTCCCATTTTCATCCGTCTTTATCATGTATTGAGTTTTATGACCGTAAAGGATTATAACAGATCTGTTGAAGATTTTTCTGATTCCGTTTACCGCTTCATCCTTGGAAACATTAAGGATGAAGACCGGGCAGATGATATTGTGCAGGATACATGGGAGAAATTATGGAGAAACCTTGCCGAAATTGAATATCCGGTTGTCAGGACGTGGCTTTTCAGAACAGCATACCGCACTATGATCGACATCATCAGAAAAGAAAGCCGAATGACAAGAATTGAAGAAAGCGATTACCAGAACTTCCTTTCCGAAACTCAATACAGCGATCTGAACGAGATCCTTCATCTTGCGCTCGACAGGCTTCCCGAACACCAGAGGTCGCTTGTGCTCCTGCGCGACTATGAGGGATACAGCTACCGCGAAATAAGCGAGATAAGCGGAATGACCGAGGCACAGGTAAAAATTAATTTATACAGGGGCAGAGTGGCCCTCAGAAACTTTATAGTGAAAATAGAATCAGTAATCTGAATGAAACCCGACCGTTCAAATTATGAAATATGGATCACCGACTGGCTCGACGGAAAGCTGAACGAACGCCAGTCGGAAGAACTTATGGCCTTCCTCGGTGATAATCCCGATCTGAAGGAAGAACTAAAAGATCTTGATTCCGTTTCACTTAAAGCTCCCAAACTGGTTTTCAAAAACAAGGGATCATTGTTCAGATCAGTAAAGGAAATCGACGATTCACAATTCGATAATCTCTGCATAGCAAAACTTGAGAAGGATATCAGCCCAGAACTGTCAGCCGATCTTGATCTGATCGTGGCCACGGACAATGACAGAAGAAAGTCTCACGACCTGTGGATGGCAATGAAGCTGAACGCACCGGAAGTGATATACAGAAACAAGTCGAGGTTAAAGAGATCAACTCCCGCTGAAAGGATATTAAGGATTTCTCTTGTCTCCCTCGGCGCCGCTGCAACAGTTGCCATTGTCATTTCGCTGATGCTCATACTCCCGCGGAAACAGGAAATACCATATGCACAGGCAACAGATACACTTACCATAGAGTCGCCCCTTCCATTACAGTACAGCAGGGCGGGAGAGCAAGCTTACAGCCGGGTGGAAAAGCTTACAGAGAATGCCCCGGATGTAATCCCGGTCATGGCTGACAGACAATCAGCGCCAGTAACTGAAGAAACAGTGTTAACAGATACTGAATTTCCGCCTGTTCTCACGGCTGAAACGGATTTTAAACGGCTTCAGTGTCCGGAAAAAATCTCTGTAAATCTGACTGCAGATATTATTGACACGGAGAAATCTGTTTCTGCTTCCCTTATCCCCTACCGGCCCGATTATATCCCACCGCTTATCGAACGCAGGAGCAACGTGGAACTGTTCATGGCAAAACTGTTCCATGAAAAGATAATGAAAGACCCCAACTCGGGAACAAAGCCTGTTGAAAGATATGACCTGGCCCGTGCAGGTATTCTTGGCCTCAACAAGCTTTTCGGATGGGAACTTGAACTTGACCGAAATACTGATGAGCAAGGGAATACAAGATCCTACTACTTCGCTTCAAGACTGGTAAAGATAAATGCACCTGTAAGAAAAGATCCGGAGAACCTGTAACTAAAAGCTGTACATAAACGTCACAACATAGAAACGAATTAATAAGATTAAATGATGAAACCCACATGATTGAATTCAAACACAAACACGTATGAATATAATTTTCAAACACGTGGGTTCCCCCGCTTGAGCGGGGACCTTTAAAATAAAATTATATACGGATGAATAATAAACACTTGCTGATGATCATTGCTGCAGCGTTTCTCTGCCAGTCATTCGCCCTGCAGACGCACGAGGTGACAGTGATTAATAAAACAAATCCCGTCGCTGACTCGATAAACACACTTACCGTCATTATCGGCGACGAGATCTTCAGGCTCGACGGGAATGATTCGCTCATGATAATCAGGGTGGGCGACCGCGGACTTAACATCCGTGACTCGGAGGACGGGAAAAAGGTAAATGTTGAAAGATATGACGAATTAGGGGAGCTTGAAAGCGCTGCCGCTGAGAAGGAAAGCGGGAAAAACAGGCTCAGAAAGACTGAGAGGGCAGAGGAAAGGCACTATGAATTCGGCGACTGGCAGGATTATGATACACCTGAGCGATACAGGGGCGGAAGACATTTCAGGGGTCACTGGTCGGGAATCGAAGCCGGCTTTAACAACTGGCTTTTTGCTGAATCAATGATGCTCCCGGAGGAAATTGATTACATGAGTCTTCAAACCGGAAACTCCAACTGCTTTAACCTTAACTTCTCGCAGGTGAATATCGGCTTCAGCAGACATGTAGGCCTTGTAACCGGATTGGGGATAAACTGGAATATCTACAGGTTTGTCGGACAAAATACCATCGCGGTCGGACCCGGCGGTTACATTACTGAGGCAATTCCCGATAATTCCGGGAATGTAAAGAAATCCAAGTTTAATACCCTGTATATGAACGCTCCCCTGATGCTCGAATTCCAGATACCTGCAGGCTACAACCGCCTGAATATAGCAGCCGGAGTTATAGGCGGGGTAAAACTCACTGCCTGGACTAAACTGGTCTTCAACGACGATGAAAAGGTTAGGACGGGAGGTGAGTACAACCTTAACATTATCAGGGGAGGCCTCACAGCCAGGATAGGGTATGAAAACTTCATGATTTACGGTACATACTATTGCAGTCCGTGGTTCCATGACGGCTCCGGACCGGAAAGATTCAACCTCGAACCCTTCGAAGTCGGACTGGCTTTTACTTTCAATAACTGACGTGCAACGCCCAACAACTGATTTGCAACGCCCTTAATTTGATTTTATCGCGGTGTGAATTAAAACGATGCGGCCGATATACCCTTGCCGGAACCCGAAAACCATAAACGGAAGCAGCTTAACGAAAATTATTAACTTTGTTGTGAAACCATCTGCCGCGCGCTGCACATATGTACCTCGTACCGCGCGCCGCTTAACCTTACTTCACCATGAAACTTCTTCTCATAAGCAACTCCACAAACCCGGGCGAACCTTACCTGGGATATTCGAAAAAGATGATCGGGGAATTCCTCGGTAAAAAACATGTCAAGGCGCTGTTTATCCCCTGGGCTGCAGTCACTTTCTCATATGACGATTATGAACTGAAGGTCAGGGAGCGGTTCAGGGAGGCAGGACATGACGTGATCTCCATCCATCATTTCACCGATCCGGTGGAAGCGGTAAGGAAAGCACAGGCAATAGTGGTGGGCGGCGGTAATACCTGGATGCTCCTCAAAATGATACGCGAAAACAAGCTCATCGGGCCGGTAAGGGATAAGGTGCTGTCAGGAACTCCATACATCGGCTGGAGCGCGGGTTCAAATGTTGCCTGCCCCAGCATCCGGACAACCAATGACATGCCCGTGACAAGACCTTCGTCCTTCAGGGCTTTCAACCTGATCCCCTTCCAGATCAACCCGCATTACCTCGACGCAAATCCGGAAGGTCATGCCGGTGAAACCAGGGAACAGAGGATAGAGGAGTTCATAGAGGTAAATCCCGGCCTGTGGGTCGCCGGCCTTCGCGAAGGTACAATGTTCCTGGTGGAAGACGGAAAGATAAGGCTTATCGGCCCGAGAAAAACAAGAATCTTCCTAAAAGGCCATGAACCGGTCGAACTTGGCGAAACCGACGACCTGAGCTTTCTGCTTGCCGGTTTTTAGTCTTGCAGTCTTGCGGTCTTGCGGTCTTGCGGTCTTGCAGTCTTGCGGTCTTGCAGTCTTGCAGTCTTGCGGTCTATTCCTATGTGTTTAGCTGTCAGAAATAAAGCCCGAAACACGTTATAACATTGTTATAACGGAACGGTACGCGGAGCGTGGCACGCGGTTCGAGGTTCGAGGTGCAGTTCAAGCGTTTAGTTTTAACGTTTAATGTCCAATTTTGTTGACCTTGCGCCTCGCGTTATTTGCTAATTGCTAATTGTAAATTGATAATTGTTTAACCAAAACCCACCCCAACCCCCCCCGCTGAGCGGGGCAGGCTCTCCGGAGGAGGGGATCCATCCGATACAACCTTCGCGTCGTCTCTTCGTCTCCTTTTCTCCGATTCTCCCTTTCATATTCTCCACGCCGCTGGCCGCACGCCGCTGGCCGCACGCCGCTAGCCGTTCTTTCCCCGTGCCCTGTGCCCTGTGCCCTGTGCCCTGAGCCCTGTGCCCTGAGCCCTGCCAGATAAATTTTAATTTGATCAAATATTGTAACTTTGCCTCCCGTTAACATTAGGAGGGAAGGATATTTGCCTGAGCTAAATGAAACTGTCGCTAAGCTTACTGAAAATAACATCCATAATAATCGGCACCCTGCTGGTTATTTTGTTCGTTATATCCCTCGCGATACAGAACAAGGTCGGGGGAATTGTCCTCAACACCCTGAATCTGAACTTCGACACCAAAATCTCAAGCGAATCATACAGGCTCTCGCTTATAAAAAAGTTCCCGAAGGCAACAATCGAACTCAGGAACGTGCTTGTCCTATCGTCACACGGATTCGACCTTTCAGCTTTTGAAGGACTGAATACCGACACGCTGCTTGCCGCCAGAAGTGCTTCAGTCGACCTTCGTACCATCGATATGATCCGCGGCAATTATACTTTCACAAAGATCACCATCAGGTCGGGGCAGCTTTATCTTTTTACTGACAGCTCGGGGCGTACAAACTATGAATTCACCGAACGTAAAAGCCCGGGAAAAGAAAGCAGCACCAGGCTGAACCTGAACAGGATAAGCCTGCAGGATCTGAATCTTGAGTATAACGACAAGAGGGTTGAACTGAATATCCAGGGAATTGTCAGGGACGGAATGCTGAAAAGCAGGATCAGGGGAAACAATATCGATTTTGAGGGAGATATGAGGATGTTCATCAGGCTTTTCCAGCTTGACGACTTTATCATAAGACCTGAAATAACTGCCGACCTGAATGTTGCCCTCAACCAGAATGAAAAAGGCACCTTCTTCAAAAAAAGCACGATGAAGATCGAAAACTGGGATTTCGTGCTTACAGGTTTCGTGGCTGCCGGCAATTATCTCGATCTTACGGTCAAAGCCGACAATATAGATATATCCAGGATACCGAACCTTATTCCTTCAAAATACAACAAAGCCCTGTCGGCTTACCATCCTGAGGGAACACTTAAATTCAGCTGGATAACCAAGGGTAAATCAAGCTCCACTCAGAATCCTCATTACGATATCGCGTTTTCGCTCAAGGATGCACTTATAGATAACAGAAAATCGAGACTGAATGTCAGGAATCTTTCGTTTAACGGCACTTATACAAACGGCAGCGCTAACAGTCCCGAAACCAGTTCTTTCAAAATAAGCGACTTTAGCTCCCGCTTTGGTTCATCGGATTATAAAGGCTCATTCTCACTTTCAAATTTCAAGGATCCCTTCACGGAACTGGTCTTCAGGGGAAGGCTTCTCCCCTTGGAACTGGTAGATTTCCTGAATCTGAACAAGCTTGCAGAAGCCGGCGGTTCGATCGACCTTGACCTTAAATTCTCGGGAAAGCCGGGGAAAAAAGACAATTTCAGGTTCACCGATGTATTCAACATGGCATCAGACTCCAGGATAGTGTTTAATTCGGTAAACCTTAAGTTAAACAACAGGGAGATCGATATAAAAAATGCCGCGGGCGCCTTCCGTTTTGACGGCAGCACGATAACCGACAACTTCAGGCTGTCGCTGAACGGACAGGATATCAGCTTCTCGGGAAAACTCACGAACCTCCCGGGCTGGCTGGCAGGTTTCCCGGTTACGCTGAACGGAACGGCATCAGTGTCGGCATCGTCATTCAGGCCCGAACGTTTCATGGATACTGACAAGGATCCCGGAGAAAGGAGCGAAAACACAAAGGCGCCGCTCACTATCCCTGACGATGTTATGCTTGATATAGATTTCAGGGTCGATACCCTGTCGTACAAGCTTTTCAAAGCAAGGAATATCAACGGAAATCTCAGTGTCAGACCCGGGATGCTGAATTTCAGGTCGCTATCAATGGATTCGCAGGAGGGGAAGGTAAGCGGAAACGGCCTGGTGGTTCAGAATCCCGACAAATCATTCGTGGGAAAGGGAAGCTTTGTAGTCTCAGGTGTTGATGTGAAGCAGTCCTTCACTACATTCAACAATTTTGGACAGGATTTTATAAAAGCAGAAAACCTCGAGGGACTCCTTTCAGGAAACATCACACTGGTGCTTCCCGTCGATTCACTGCTGAACCCCAACATACACACGATGGCAGCTGAAGGAAGATTCAGCATTTCAAACGGAGCGCTTGTAAATTTTGATCCCGTGAAAGCCCTCTCATCATTCATCGAACTGTCGGAACTGCAGAACATCAGGTTCGACAAGCTCGAAAACGACTTTTTCATCAGGGACAATGTCTTCTTCCTTCCCCAGATGGAAATCAGGTCATCGGCTGCAGACCTGTCGGTCAACGGTGAACATACCTTCGACAATAAATATGAATACCATGTAAAAATGTTACTGTCGGAGATACTCAGCAAAAAATCGAGGAAAACCCGGAAACCGGCGGAAGATTTCGGCGAGATACAGGACGACGGCCTCGGAAGAATATCGATTTTCCTCAGGATTGACGGAAAGGGCGACGACGTAAAGGTCAGCTACGACATGAAAGCAGCGGGCAACCAGATAAAGGAAAACCTGAAGAAAGAAAAAGAAACGCTCAAAACAATAATTAAGGAGGAGTACGGGTTGTATAGAAAGGATTCCGGACAGGTAAGCAGGAAGGAATCACGGCCAAGGTTCAGGATATCCTGGGAAGGAACGGAGACTGCTGAAGAACAAGAAGAAGAGCCTCCGGCTGAAAAAAAAGAGGGTTTCCTTGAACGGCTTTTTAAAAAGAAATAGTATCTTTTAACCTGAAAAACGACAGTCACTTGAATATTATCCGGAATCGTAACAACTGGCAGATTTTCCTTTTTCTCTTTGCAATACTTATAGGCGTTGGATCACTTATTTACACCCAGTTCCTTGTCCGAAGCCTGAAAATCGAGGAGAGAAAAAAGGTTGAAATGTGGGCAGAGGCCACCAGGCTAATCAACAGCGCCGATTCAACACAGAACCTGGATTTCCTTTTATCAATCATTGAAAACAACAACACCGTGCCGGTCATACTGACCGACGGTTCCGACAATATAATCGCCACCAGGAATATCGAACAGGTAAACATAGAAGATACGGGAACAATGGGGCTTAAACTCGAAAAGATGAAGAGTGACAACCAGCCCATTATAATCGATCTGGGCAATGGCTCAACAAACAGAATATACTACAAGGACAGCATCATACTGAGCCAGCTGATCTATTATCCTTTCATCCAGCTCGGATTCATAATCCTGTTCATAATGGTTTCGTACCTCGCCCTGAGTTCATCGCGCAAAGCGGAACAAAACAGGGTCTGGCTCGGACTGTCGAAAGAGACTGCCCACCAGCTCGGAACGCCTACCACTTCGCTGACCGGATGGGTGGAACTGCTCAAGAGCAACTATCCCGAACTGTCGGTAACAAAGGAACTTGCCCTCGATGTAAAAAGACTTGAAAAAGTGACTGAACGCTTTTCAAGAATAGGCTCCAAACCCTTGCTGACACAGGACAATATACTTGCCCTTATTCAGAATTCAGTCAATTACCTTAAATCGAGATCATCATCAAAGGTGCTTTTTGTGCTTCCCTTCACCGCCGATGATGAGATAAACCTACCTGTCAACCCGGCCCTTTTTGAATGGGTGATTGAAAATGTCTGTAAAAACGGGATAGATGCCATGGAAGGCGACGGCGAAATAACCATAAAGGTCGAGGAGGAAGAAAAATATGCAATTATAGACATCTCCGACACAGGCAAGGGTTTACCCAAGTCATCGTGGAAAAAGATCTTCTCGCCCGGATATACAACAAAGAAAAGGGGATGGGGACTGGGATTGTCGCTGGCAAAAAGGATAATCGAAGAATACCACCACGGAAGAATATTTGTCAAATCGTCGGAACCGGGTAAGGGAACCTGTATCAGGATTATGATGAAAACCGGAATTGTGTGATCTTTGCCGGATAAATCCAAACTCCCCGGATGAACAGGAAAGATATCGAAATAATGGCTCCTGCCGGATCGTACGAGTCGCTTATGGCCGCGATCCAGGGAGGAGCTGACTCTGTTTACTTCGGTGCCGGCAACCTCAATATGAGGTCCGCTTCATCAATAAACTTCTCTCTTGACGACCTTGGCAACATCGCGGCTATCTGCAGGGAAAATGCGGTCAAAAGCTATCTTGCCCTTAACGTGGTGGTGTTTGACGATGAACTGAATCAGATGAAACGAATTGTCGATTCAGCCGTCGCCTGCGGAATAAGGGCAATAATAGCGTCCGACCTGGCAGTTATCAGGTATTCCTTCGACGCCGGGATGGAGGTTCACCTCTCTACCCAGCTCAACATTTCAAACCTGGAAGCCCTGAGATTTTATTCCCAATGGGCTGATGTGGCTGTATTGGCAAGGGAACTGAATCTTGATCAGGTCAGTCAGATCGCACGGATGATCAGGGAAGAGGATATCAGGGGGCCGCGCGGAGAACCAATGAAGATAGAAATGTTTGTCCATGGTGCGCTTTGCATGGCAACATCAGGGAAATGTTACATGAGTCTCCACGAAACGGGAATGTCGGCCAACAGGGGCAAATGCAGGCAAACCTGCCGGAAAGCCTATATCGTAACTGAAAAGGAAAGCGGCTATCAACTTGAGATAGACAACGAATATATTATGTCGCCGAAGGATCTGAGTACAATCGGCTTTGTAGACCGGCTTATTGATTCCGGAGTGAGCGTCTTCAAGATCGAAGGCAGGGCCCGTTCTCCCGAATATGTCAAAACTGTTACTTCATGCTATGATGAAGCCGTGAAAGCTGTTGCCGGCGGCTACTATGACCGGGACAAGATCGCCGGATGGAAGGAAAGGCTTGCATCGGTATTCAACCGCGGCTTCTGGGACGGCTACTACCTCGGACAGAGGCTGGGAGAATGGAACAACCGCTATGGGTCTTCTGCTACAAAAAGAAAGGAATACCTGGGAAAAGTGACAAACTACTTCGCAAAGATAGGGGTGGCTGAGATAAAACTCGAGAACGGAGATCTTGAAAAGGGAGAAGCTCTCCTTATCACAGGTCCCACGACCGGTGTCATCGAATTCGGGGCTGGAGAGATAAGAGTCGATCTAAAAGAGACTGAAAAAGCGCTTAAGGGCGAGTATTGCTCCCTGGCAACCCCTGAAACGGTTAGGCGTTCCGACAAGGTTTACAAGTGGTTGGATGCAACAGAGTATCACCACCGCTAAAACTGCATGATCATTTCCCCAGCTGCTGTGATGCTTCGAGTATCCTGCCGGCATTGAGCTTAACATCATCTGTATCCGTATTCACATATTGCAGGAGTTCCTGAGGCTTCTTTCCAAGGCCGTACATATAGGCCTTGTCGTAATACTGAAGGGTAATACTTATTGCACTTGCTATATCACCGCGGTTCACTGCATCCACGGCTTCCCTGGTCCGGTCACCCCCAAGCCTTTTACTGATCTTCATGACCGACTGAATAAGCAGGTCAGGAGGATAACATGAATACTCCTCCAGCAGTCTCGGCAGCCGTGTCCTGATATCCATCATAAGAATGATGGCCGGATTATTCTGCATATTCAGATAGAATTCCTCAGGCATGAAAACCATCCCGATGTTTCTGCTTTCGTCCTCAAGCCACACGGGCTGTTTGGGATCAGTAAGGCTAAGTCGTTCGAAGAGCAGGTTGGAAAAATGTTCCGACGACGGCTGTTCCGGCTGGCCGAGCGACCCGAAAGCAGAACCCTTGTGATTTGCCAGCCCTTCGAGATCGATCACCTGATGGCCCTTTTGCTCAATGTATTTAAGGATATGAGTCTTTCCACTGCCTGTCAGGCCTCCGAGAATGATCATTTCCCTCTTTGCCTTGAGCACTTCCAGTACATGATGCCTGTAAGTTTTATAACCCCCTTGCAGGATATGTGTCTCAATTCCTCCGAGGGAAAAGAGCCATGACATGGCTTCAGACCTCATTCCACCCCTCCAGCAATGTACCAGAAGCCTTTTCCCTGCTCCGGCGACCTCCAGTGCCGCTAAAAGCTTTGAATGCATTGAGGGACCCGAAAGCCTTATCCCTTCAATAATGGCCTTCAGGCTGCCTTCATTTTTGTACAGGGTGCCTACATCTACCCTTTCCGCATCATTAAAAAGAGGAATATTATGAGCTCCGGGAATATGGCCTGCCCTGAATTCCGAAGGCGATCTGACATCAATGACAGGTATGCTCCCTGCAAGTTCCAGGAAAGAAATTATGTCTGTCTTATTGTATTGCCCCGGTATCACTGGCGAATTGAATATCCGAAAGCAAACTTAAACAAGTATTGTTAATTATTGATGAAGTGGCTGGTGAAGAATTTTTTGAGGTCATCAATCCTGACAGGTTTTGAAATGAATTCTTTTATGCCCGACATTTCAGCCTTTTTCTTTGATTCAGGCAGGTTGTCGGCAGTAAAAGCCACTATGAGAATGGTGTCATCGAATTCCAGGATCTTCCGGGCAGATTCAAAACCATCCATTTCCGGCATGATCAGGTCCATGAAAATAACATCGTAGTGGCGGGTCTTTGCCTGAATGTAACCGGCATATCCGTCATCGGCAAAATCGAAAGAATAACCAAGGCTCTTGAGCATGGTTCCTATCACTTTCTGATTCATCTTATTGTCCTCTACAACCAGTATCCTCAGATCCCTTCTCACCTTTTCATCCTTCGGAGCAGGAACTGATCTGTCGACCTGGGGGAAGCTCGTCTTAATGGTTTCATAAACCTCCTTGAGTTCATAGGGCTTTACTATATAATGATCCACACCCGATAAAATGCCTTTGCGCAGGTTTCCCATTACATCATTGGAACTGATCATCAATATAATGAACTCGCCCGAAAGTCCATTGTCGTATATCTCTCCGGCCACTGTGAACCCGTCAAATTCACTGTCGTCAAGTATTACCAGAAGCTGGTAACGCATCCCTTTATGCTTCAGATTCTCCCTGATCTGATTAATCGTCGATTTCTGGTAAGTGGTTACAGTGAGTGCCAGTCCCAGTTTATGAAGCGATCCCAGGATCTCCTCATCCCTTGTCTGACTGCCTGTTATCACAAGAGTCCGGATATTGCCGAACGAGGAAATGTTTTCAAAATTCAGGTTCTTAGAGGGTTTGTTATTCGGATACAGGATGATGGAGAAGCTCACTCTAATCCCCTTGTCACCATCAATCCCTGAAGGACTGACTGCCGAAAAATCTCCTCCCATAAGACCGACAAGCTGCCTGGCAAGTATGGTACCGAAACCCGAATCATCATCATCCTGGTGAACTTTGGAATCTACGGTTATATTATCACCGAATATCTTTTTTAAAGTCGCCCTGTCAAAGCTCTTGCCGGTGTCGTTAAGTTCAAAACCGAGCTTCAGCGTTTCCCCGCTGTTTTCAAGTAGTCTGCACACGAGGCTTATCTTTCCTTCGGAGGTATTATCTGCCGAATAATTCAGCAGGTTCGTGAGAATCTGCCTAAGCCTGAAGGGATCGCCTATAACCTTGTCGGGAACATTCTCTTCAACATTACAAATCAGACTGACCTTGGATTCGTCGATGTATGTCCTGGCAAGATCATAGCAATATACCACTTCTTCGCGAAGGTTGAATGGAATCTCGTCAAGGATCATCCTGCCCGACTCTATTTTGGAAAAATCGAGAATGTCGTTGATTATGTTCAGAAGCACTTCTCCCGAGCGGCGAAGGAGTCCCAGAACATTTCTTGCCTCGTTTGTAAGTTCTTGCTTTTCAAGGATGTCGGTCATGCCGATGATGCCGTTAAGAGGTGTCCTTATTTCATAGCTCATGCGTGCCAGAAACTCCGATTTTGCAGTACTGGCACTGGCTTCATGCTTTCGTGCCAGTTCAAGAATGGTAACATCGACAAGCATATCCATGGTGGAATCACCTATGCCGAGAGTGACCGGCATGCTGGTGCGGAACAGTATGATTTCTTCATTGTTCTTTTTAAGAATTACAAATTGTTCGCGACTGAAGCTGCCTCCCAGGTATTTCGAAAAATAATTATTCCCATCGATAACTGCAGGTTCCGGATATATTTTCCCCTTCATATCATCCGCATCCGCATAACCGAATTGCTCCGCCGCCTTGCTGTTTGCCCAGATGATCTCCCTGCCACTGTTATATATCACAACCGCTGCATGAAACTCCTCAACCATTTCCAAGATCGTATTCCAGAGCAATTCGCGGCGTTTGATCTCCTTTTTGAGCTCTCTTATAATTTGCGACACGAAGAAAAGCAGAATAATCATCATTACCGCGGATCCGAAAACTACCGGAAGGGAATTCTGCAATATGTATTTCATAAGCCCTTCGGCAGAAGATGAGAATACAAGGCAAAGATCCCTTTGCAACAGATTTACCGGATAAGTTGAAGAAATGACGTCAAAAGACTTGCCGTCGCCTTCCGCCTTGTGCATAAGTGTTTCTTTGTTCCCTTTTTGCAAAGACTCAGTTAGCTTATTGATTGAACTGTATTTAAGGCTGCCTCCCCGATTGCTGAAGATAATATCCCCTTCAGGATTCAAAACCCACTGCCACTGGTAATGGCTAAGAAACGATTCATCGAACAGGCTGTTGAAAAACTTCAGGTAATCAATGTTCACCTCTATATTGCCGAAGAGTTTATCCTTATAAAATACAGGAATGATCCACGAATAAATGCGGCCTTGCTTCATTAGTTTCTCCTCAAGAATGATCTCATCCTGCTCATGAAGAACGAAATTATTTTCCAGCCAGTTGATGCCTGTTTCGTCACTCTTGAGAGTAAATTCATTCCTGTTATTGTCGTACAGTTTAATACCCGTCACAAAATCGCTGTACCGGATGAAGAAAAGCTTCATCCGGTCGACGGTGCGTGTCCTGCATACCTCATCGCCTGTGAAAAAGCAGATTACGTCGTCGGTAAGTATGATCTGCTTTATGTCTTTTGAAAAGTTTCTGTTTATGCTGTCGGTAAAAAGGCCTGCCCGTTCCGCATGCCCTTCGAGATAGGTGATCCTGGCGCTGATCTGTTTATTGTACAAGGTTTTGTAATGGAAGAAACATACGGTAACTATTATCATAAAAACGAATACGGATATGACAATAATCAAAATCTTCTTCATGTAATAATAAAATAAATCCTTGTTGTCAGACTAAGTAAACATGCTCATTGTATTAACTTGATTTCACCTGTATTTAGTATTCTCATCATTTAAAATACTTAAATAACTCCTGTACCGGAGCCAGTTTATCTTGCCATCTTCCACCGCTTGCCTGACAGCACATTCCGGTTCGTCGAGATGAAGGCAATTGTAAAACCTGCAGTTTGCTGCAACTCTGAATATTTCAGGAAAAAAATGATATATCTCGTTCCTTTCCATGTCGACAACCCCGAATCCCCTCAGGCCCGGTGTATCAATTGCAAATCCACCGAAAGGAAGCGGATGCATCTCGGGAAAAGTGGTGATATGCTTTCCCTGCTTGTGGTAAGCGGAGATTTCCTCTGTCCGAAGCTTAAGCTCCGGATTAAGGATATTAAGGAGGGTGCTCTTGCCAACTCCCGAATTGCCCGAGATAAGGCTTGTTTTCCCTTTCATTATCCCGATGATATCAGATATGCCTGATCCGTCTGTGAGGGATAGCCTCAGGCACTTGTATCCAATATCACTATACATCTTGATGAGCTCCTCCATATTTCCGGTGTCCCCTGGGCCATAAAGATCGGTCTTGTTGAAAACTATGACGGTCGGGATACTGTATGCTTCGGCTGTTGCCAGGAACCTGTCAATGAATTCCACATGTGTTTTGGGAAGAATAATGGTTACAACCAGAAGAGCCTGGTCGAGATTTGCTGCTATTATCTGCGATTGCTTCGAAAGGTTCGACGATTTCCTGAGGATGTAATTGCGTCGTTCACGAACTTCTGTTATAAGGCCTGATCTGCCGTCATCAAGGAGTTCAAACGTAACCGTATCGCCCACTGCAACAGGATTTGTCGTCTCGACTCCTTTCACCCTGAGTTTTCCCCTGAGAACACAGTCGATCGTTTCTCCGGTTGATGTGAGAACCCTGTAACGGATCCCCACCGACTTTAGCACTATACCGCTTGCCAATGGAATTATATTTGCAGCAAAAATATGGATTTTCAGGGAAGATTATCCGGCCCGAAACTGGAAAGAGGGCTAAGCTCCATAATTCAAAAAAAGGAGACCCGCGGGTCTCCTTTTCCAATATCTGATTAAATATTGTTAATCGTCCGATGCCATAAGCAGGAAGGGCTTCATCTCAAAGCTGTGGTAGAAGGGCCTCAGCCTTTCGGTATTATAGTGCTCGGCAACATTGACGATCTTCTTCGAAGAAGTGACCACGTCAATGGGAACATTGTCATACCTTCCGTTCTTGAGAACAACTATCCTGCCATGAAGTCCCTTCAGGATAAGGTCGAGAGCCAGATTGCCATAAGCCATCGGCACTATGGAATCAAGAGCGTCGGGATCGCCTCCGCGAACCATGTAGCCAAGCTTCTGAGTTATGCAGTTGATTGACTTGCCCTTGTTATACTTGGGTGAGAGCTCCTTGAGCTGATCAGCAACAAGATCCCCGATGCCGCCAAGTTTTGCATGTCCATAGGCATCCTTCTCCTGGCCCGAAAAAATCATCTGACCACCCTTGAACATGGCGCCTTCCGATACCAGCACTACCGAATACCGGCTGGGATTGTGATTCCTGTCTTCTATAAGAAGTTTGGCAAGTTGATCTATGTCAAATTCATACTCGGGAATAACACACCTGTTGGCTGTTCCTGCCATGGTCGGCAGCATCGCCGTGAAACCTGCATAACGTCCGAATACCTCAAGAACAAGAAGCCTCTCGTGCGATCCGGCTGATGTTCTGAGACTGTTGGTCATCTGGATGGTCCTGGTTACACAGGTACTGAATCCTATACAATAATCTGTTCCCGGTACATCATTGTCCATAGTCTTCGGGATAGCAACCACTTTAACTCCCTTTTTGTAAAGATGAACACCGTAGCTCAGAGTATCATCGCCGCCAATCGGAATGAGATAGTCAACTCCAAGCCATTCGAGGTTCTTTATCACTTCCGGAGTGAGATCGTTCATCTCGGCATTATAGGTCGACTTAAGATGCTCGGGAACATTGCCCTTCGCCATATGACTGGGCCTTGTCCTTGATGTATGTAGAAAAGTACCTCCCGTACGACCTGCCTTGTTGACTATGTCATCCGTCAGAACCTGGTAACAGCTGCTGTTGTCGGCCTTGTTATCCCTTATAATCTCGGTAATGCCGGCCCATCCCCTGCGCAGACCGATAACCTTGTATCCTTCCCTGTTTGCCCTGATTGTAACCGCCCTGATTGCCGGATTAAGCCCTGGTACATCTCCTCCTCCTGTAAGGATAGCGATCACTCCTTTTGTTTTTTTGACTTCTGCCATAACCTTCTGCTTTTTACTTTTATTTGAAACCATTTTTAATTTTAAGATTTTACCTGCTAAAGTAAGTTATTTTGATGAATCGGCGAAAAGTTTATTCATTTAGGCATCGCGTGATGAATAATCCATTTCCGCTGACAACGAATTCCTTCCCTTTCAGAACAAGCTCCCCTCCAAAAAGAACGATATGCCTTGCTGGCCCCCGGTTTCAGGATACAGCCTGCCGATAAAGGCAAATTGATACTATTGTCCTCCGAACCAGATTTTCACAAAGTTAAAATTTTCGGGCTTATTTTATAATTGCTTTGTTTGTTTTATTAGAAAAATTGGCTCTATTTTTATGACCGCGGGCAAAAACCTGCAAATTACCCGGAATCGTGATTTACAGAACTGATTATCACACACATTCATTGTTCAGCGACGGAAAGTCGGCTCCCGATGATTATATCGGTCCAGCGATTGAGGCAGGACTGAAGGAAATTGGCTTCGCGGACCATCTTACCCTGTTCAGGGACGATGCAGGCGACTGGAGCATGGACGCCCCGAGAGTTGCAGGCTACCTTAAGCATATCTCCAGGCTGGCCCGTAATGTGACAGGCATAGAAGTCAGAAAAGGCCTGGAGGTTGACTTCTTCCCCGGTAAAGAAAAAGAAACAAATATCTTCCTCAGCAAGCTGAAACTCGACTATGTGATCGGATCAGTCCATTACCTTGGAAATGAGACTGTTGACCTTGGACGGGATTTTTACATAGGTAAGAATATCGACAGGCTTTATGAGGAATACTTCGAACACGTTGAGGCCGCCGCTGCATCGGGATTGTTCGATATCATTGCACATTGCGACCTGGTGTCCATTTTCGGTTTCAGGCCGGCAAGCGATATTGAGTACCTTTACAGGAAACTGGCCAGAACTTTCAAAAAACATGATGTCGCATTTGAGATCAATACAAACGGAAGGAACAAACCGGTTGGAGATTTCTACCCCGACCGGAAATACCTGGGTATCTTTCGTGAGGAAAATGTTCCGGTTTGCGTCAATTCCGACGCCCATACGCCGGTGAGGGTTGCCCAGTATTTCGACGAAGCCTATGAATTGCTGAAAAGTGCCGGATATTCGGAAATGGCCGCGTTCAGGAACAGGGAACGGTTCATGATACCCATCGGATAACATATTATCTTAACAACAGATATAATAATCTACCTTTCGTTCAGGCAGCAAGAGTGTGTTCCAGGAAGATCTTTATACCGATGGCTACCAGGATCAGGCCCCCGAGTATCTCCACCCGGCTGCCAAGCCTGGCCCCTGCCGACTTGCCTATCCTGATGGCCGTCATGGATGCAAGAAAGGTTACCGCCCCGATTATTAACGCTGAATACCATATAGCGATGCTAAGAAGCGCAAAGCTGATGCCGACGGCAAAGGCATCGATACTTGTTCCCACTCCCATCGACACCAGGGCCATGAGACTGTTATAATCTGCCGAACTGCCTTTCGCACCATCATTTTTCAGGCCGGATATAAACATCCTTATGCCAAGGATTGCCAGCAGGACCAGGGCAACCCAGTGATCAGCGGCCTGCATGAAATTGCTTACAAGCGAACCCAGAAAAAAACCGACTACAAGAAATCCCGCCTGAAAAACAGCCATCAACAGGCCGAATCCACATGCATCGCGAAAAACGATACCGTTTCTCACAACCCCGAACGAGAGTGAAACAGCAAATGTATCGAACGACAGACCAAGGGCAACTGCTAAAATGGTAATGAAATCCATGAAAAGGCTATAAAGGGCCTAAAGATAATAAATGTATATATTTGAACACATAAAAAATGTCAGGCATGAGAAGCGTGATCCAGAGGGTTTCAGGAGCATCGGTGGAAATAAGCGGCAGGAAGCATTCGGAAATCGGACCGGGACTGCTGGTGCTTCTTGGTATTGAAGAATCAGATACCATTGAAGATGTGGAATGGCTCGCGGCAAAAATATCGAGGCTCAGGATTTTCAATGATACTGAAGGGATAATGAACCTGCCGGTAACGGAAACAGGCGGGGATGTGATGGTAATAAGCCAGTTCACACTCCATGCAAAAACCAGAAAGGGAAACAGACCCTCGTACATAATGGCTGCCAGGCCCGAAACCGCCATCCCTCTGTACAACAGCTTCATAAATACCATATCGGAGCTACTGGGGAAAAAAGTGGCCACAGGTGAATTCGGAGCCATGATGCAGGTGCAGCTCGTTAACGACGGACCGGTTACAATATTAATCGATACCAAAATGAAGGAATAACAGGCTCATCCATTTTCAATCAGCGCTTCATGCAGGAAACATCTGAAATCACAGCGGATAAGGTTTTCAAGAAATCCGTTCTTGCCGTAACAGCTTTTGCAGCTTATCTTACTCCCTTCCTGGGATCGGCCGTGAACCTGGCGCTTCCTTCAATTGGAAAGGAACTGAACGCCGGCGCTATTGAACTGGGATGGATAATAAGCAGCTTCATGCTTTCATCGGCCGTCTTCCTGCTGCCTTTCGGCAGGCTGGCCGATATTGCCGGCCGAAAAAAGATATTCACTGCAGGACTGGCTTTGTTTACCCTCTCGGCACTCTTTATAGTGTTCGCATGGAACATAGTTTCGATGATAGTCTTCAGGGTAATCCAGGGAATAGCAGGCGCCATGATATTCGGAACAAGCATGGCAATTATCACTTCGGTATTTCCCGCGGGGGAAAGAGGAAGGGCATTGGGAATAAACGTAACAGCCGTTTACCTTGGCCTTTCAACCGGCCCGGTTATCGGGGGCATGCTGACGGAATATTTCGGCTGGAGAAGCCTGTTTGCATTCCTTGTGCCATTTGGTATTGCCGCCATAATACTGATCACTACCAGGATAAAGAAAGAATGGGCCGACTCAAAAGGAGAAAAATTTGACCTTGCCGGTTCACTTATCTATGGGGTTGCACTTTTCAGTGGTATGTACGGCTTTTCAAAACTTCCTTCGCCATCCGGATGGATATTCCTTACGGCCGGTACCGCCCTGGGCATCTTATTTGTCTTTTTTGAAAGAAATACCGAAAACCCGGTTTTCGATATCAGACTGATGCTGCGAAACAGAATTTTTGCCTTTTCAGGCATAGCCGCGCTGATACATTATTCCTCAACCAGTGCAGTTGGATTTTTCATCAGTCTTTACCTGCAGTACCTTAAAGGTTTTAACGCGAGGGAAGCAGGTTTGATCATGATTTCTTACCCCATTGCAATGACTTTGCTTTCACCCTTAGCGGGAAGATTGTCGGACAGGCACGATCCCGGAAAAATAGCTTCTGTTGGAATGGGCTTCACCGCCGCGGGCCTGGTTGTCCTTTGCTTTCTGACACCGGCCACTCCCATAAGTACCATCGTGATCCTGCTGACTGTACTAGGTGTCGGCTTCGGACTCTTCTCTTCGCCAAACTCCAATGCCATAATGAGTTCCGTCGAAAAACGATTCCTTGGAGTTGCCTCCGGGGTGGTGGGCACAATGAGGATGATCGGACAAATGTTCTCCATGGGAATAGCCATGATGCTCATCTCACTCTTCATCGGTAACCGGAGCATCAACCCGGAAACCTATCCCGGATTCATTTCTGGAATGAAAACAGCTTTTGTCATTTTTGCAATACTTTCATTCCTGGGAATTTTTGCCTCGTTGGCGAGAAACAGGAGGTAAAGAATCCGGTTCTGACAAAAATTGGCATTTTAATATTTTGTCATAACAAAAAGCATTATATTGACCGCGTCCTTTTGATACCGTATACTGTGCAAGGGGATATCACTAATGAACAACGGCATATGACAAAACTTTACCAAAAGCTTATAAAAAAGGCCCCGTCGGAAAACGAGGTCAGGAAAGGCCTGAAGGCTGTTTCGCTTATGACTGAAGAAGCTCCCGACAAGCGTATTCTGATGGGTATTCTCAATTCGATCGACCTGACAAGCCTAAATCCTACCGACAACAAAAGCAACATCCTTCAGCTTACCGGAAAGGTGAACAGCTTCTCGGGGCGATTCTCAAATATCCCGAATGTCGCTGCAATATGCGTTTATCCGAATTTCGTTTCGGTTGTAAAGGAAAAGCTTACGGCAAAAAACGTCAGGATTGCTTCGGTGGCAGGCGGTTTCCCCTCGTCGCAGACCTTCAGGATGCTCAAGGTGTCAGAATGCCAAATGGCTGTGGGAGCCGGAGCCGATGAAATTGACATAGTCATGCCGGTGGGAGCATTTCTTGGAAAAGATTTCAAACAGGTTGTGGAAGAAATAAGTGAAATAAAGGAGGCTATCGGGGATAAACCTCTGAAAGTCATTATAGAATCGGGGCTGTTAGCCGATTATGAAAGCATTTTCAAAGCCTCGATGATAGCCATGGATGCCGGAGCCGACTTCATAAAAACCTCAACCGGAAAAACACCCGTATCGGCCACTCCTGAAGCCGCCTACATCATGTGCAGGGCAATCAGGCATTTTTACGATGAAACCGGGATAAAGGTGGGTTTCAAGGCTGCCGGGGGAATAACGACAACAGCCGATGCCATTACTTACATCAATATAGTGAAAAATGTGCTCGGGGAAGCCTGGCTCTGCAATTCGCTGTTCAGGATAGGAGCCAGCAGACTGGCAAACAATATCCTGGCCGACATAAGCGGAAGCCGGAATGATTATTTCTAAGGCATTCCCTTATTTCCAAAAACTGAGCTGATATCTTTAAGAATCATTACTTTTGTGGATTATTCCACAAAGGTATATGTTCACTGTCGCCGAAATACAGGATACCATAAGGCCCCAGATCAACATCAGGATTGATGCTGACAGGCTTCTGCCCGATTCGATGTTCCGGCAACTTGACAAGATCCCTGAACATATCAGGATTGCTGATTCCCTGAATAAGCTGAAACCTGTAGCAAGAAAAACCGAGGTCATCATCAGCGATACAACTTCGGTGTGTGCCAGAAACTCCATCGCCGACTTCACTTTCAGTGATCCTTCCGGATTATTCCGCGATATCGACAACGTGCAGCCTGTTTTCTATCCCTTCAGTAAAGTTTCAAAACTCTCTGAAAGCTACACGGAACAGCCCGCGGGAATATCAGGCAATCTCAGGGACGGAATTCTGCTGCCGTCCAGGGTCTTTCACCATGACTGGCTGATAGGAGTGATATTTCTCTGCGCTTACCTCTGGCTCGTTGTAAGATCGGTAAACCGCAGCTTCTTTACTGAAGTTTCCAGATTCATCATGTTAAGGGGTGTCGGCGAATTATCGTCGCGCGATACCGGGGCGATTTTCACGTGGCAGTCGACTATACTCAACTTCGTCACTTTCACTGTAATGTCGCTTTTCTTATGCTCTTTCGCCGAACTAAACAACATGATCCCCCAGGGAATATCTTCCTTTGCCTTTATGTTGATATGCCTGGGCACAATCATAATCGGGATAAGCCTCCGTCACCTTAGCTGCATTGCAGCCGGCAGACTCAGCGACCGGCAGGAGGTGTTCGACGAGTACCTGGTTACAATATACAACTCGCACAGATATGCTTCCATTCTCCTGCTCGCGATAGTGATGATGCTGGCTTATACAACGCTTTTTCCCCACAAAATCCTTCTTGGAACAGGCATCGCGGTTCTTGTTTTGTTCTACCTGTTCCGCGTAGTCGGGCTGTTTTTGATTTTTATAAAAAGGAATATATCAGTTTTGTATTTGATTTTGTACCTTTGTGCGCTGGAAATTTTGCCTGTTCTAATCCTGATAAGGTATTTCAGCCAGCTTGGTTTATCATGAGCCATGTTAGCTCTGAAGTAAAACTTAATCTGTAAGAAATTGAAAATAAAAAAGATCTTAGTTTCTCAGCCAGAACCAAACAATCCGAAATCACCATATTACGACCTGGCAAAGAAATACAATATCAAGGTTGATTTCAAGCCTTTCATACAGGTCGAGGGGGTATCGGCAAAAGATTTCCGCCAGCAGAAAATCAATATTCTCGAGCATACTGCCATAATATTCACCAGCAAGACCGGCATTGACAACTTCTTCAGGATTTGCAGCGAACTCAGATTATGCGTGCCCGATTCGATGAAGTATTTCTGCATCACCGAGAACATTGCATATTATCTTCAGAAATACATTGTTTACCGTAAACGAAAGATCTTTTACGGCAAATCAACATTCCAGGATCTGATAGACCTGATCGTCAAACACAGGGAAGACAATTTCCTGATCCCCCTTCCCAAACCGCATAATGCAGAAATTCCGGATATACTCGACAAAAACAAAATCAAATACACCATCGGAACCTTTTACAGGACTATAAGCAACCAATTCAACGATGCGAAGGATTTCGATTATGATATTATTGTATTTTACAGCCCCTCTGGAATAAAGTCGCTTAAAGAGAACTTCCCCGATTTTGTTCAGGGTGATATAAAGATCGCTGCTTTCGGCCCCACGACAGCCAGCGCGGTGAAAAAGGAAGGCCTGAGGCTCGATATCAAGGCACCTAATCCAAAGGCTCCATCGATGACAATGGCCCTTGACGATTACCTGAAGGAATTTAACAAAAACTGCAAATAGTATATTCCAACATTCCGGATTCCCGGTCCGGAATCTTCCGGCAGAACATCCCGGGGAAATCTGACTCTGAGATGGAAAAAGACGAAAGACAGACTTTCTCAAGGAATGAAAGGCTTTGCAGAAGCAGGCTTATTGATGATTTGTTCAAAACAGGAAACTTTTTTACAACATCCATTTTCAGGGTCATATGGATGATACCTTCCGAACCAATTCCTTCTCCGGCCCAGATAGCTATCAGCGTGCCGAAAAGAGGATTCAGGCATGCAAGCGACAGAAATCTTCTTAAAAGAAGAATCAGGGAATCATACCGCCGGAGAAAACAGAGCCTGTACTACTTCCTCAGGGAAGAAGACATCAGATTGATATTCATTCTGATATACCGAAGCAACCGGATCGAGGACTTCAGCACTATCGACAGATCAGTGAAAGAGGCAATTGACAGGCTATGCAAAAACGCCGCATTGAAACACGGCAAAAGTTAAAAATTTTTTAAATATTTCAATCCCAGCGCTGTTCACGAATTTCTTCTTATTTTCGCTCCCGAATGCATTATGACAGTAAATAACAAGAAATGAAAAAATCACTACGGATAAGATTAATAGCATTGGCTGCCATTCTTATCACGGCAGGAATAAGCTTCTCTTTTCTGGCGACACAGGAAACCAGGGATTTCAGGATAGCCAAAAACCTTGACATTTTTTTCTCACTTTACCGTGAACTCAATACCTTCTACGTGGATGAACTGAATCCCGACAAGCTGGTAAAAACCGGGATTGACAATATGCTCAAGTCCCTTGATCCATATACGGTTTACTATCCCGAATCGGAAAGCGATGAGATTGCCTTCATGACAACAGGCAAATACGGCGGCATCGGATCGCTTATAAGGGGAGGAGGCGAATATGTTGTGATATCCCTTGTTTATAAAGGTTTCCCGGCCGATCTGGCGGGAGTCAGGGCAGGCGACCTGATTAAAAAAGTCGACGGCTTCGCCCTGAAAGGAGCAGATACCGAGTCTGTCAGCCAGAAACTCAAGGGAAACCCGGGAACAACGGTGAAGCTTACTATCGAAAGGAACGGAAAGGAAATGGAGATCCCCGTCAAAAGGGAAAAAATAGAAATCCCTTCCGTCCCCTACTATGGAATGATCGATAATGAAACAGGATACATACGATTCACCAATTTCACCCAGAACTGCGCTGAAGATGTCCGTAACGCTCTGATAAAACTGAAAAATGAGAACGCAACTAAAATCATACTCGACCTTAGAAGCAATCCGGGGGGACTTCTTACGGAAGCTGTCAATGTAGTGAATCTTTTCGTCGGACCAGGAAATGAAATCGTGTCGACAAAGGGAAAGGTGAAACAGTTCGATGAATCATTCAAGACCTCAAAGGCAGCCGTCGACCAGAATATCCCGCTTGCCGTGATAATTAACAGGGGATCGGCTTCGGCATCCGAAATAGTGGCCGGAGCCATCCAGGATCTCGACCGCGGTGTCGTTGTGGGCCAGCGTTCATACGGAAAGGGACTGGTGCAGATAACCAGACCACTCAGCTACAACAGCCAGCTCAAGGTGACAACAGCTAAATACTACATCCCCAGCGGCAGATGCATACAGGCCCTCGACTTCTCGAACCCCAACGAGGATGGAAGCGTGGGAATAATTCCCGATTCGCTGATCTCCGAATTCCGGACACGCAACGGAAGAGTGGTCAGAGACGGCGGAGGAATAAGCCCCGATGTCGAGGCGCTACCCTCTCCTCTGAGCCAGATTGCCGCTGAACTGTACCAGAGAAACTATTTCTTCGACTTCGCCACACAATATTTCTGGTCACACCCGGCACCTGAATCACCCATGAAATTTACTATAAGCGAACAGATTTACGAGGACTTCAGGAACTATCTCGAGAAACGGGAATTCAATTACAGCACAATTACCGAACTGTCGCTCAACGAGCTTATCTCAAATGCCAAAAGGGAAAAATACTACGAGCTGCACAAAGATCTATTCACTGAACTCCAGAACGAACTCAGACATACTCTCGACAACGACCTGGTAACATTCAGGGATGAAATAACCGAATTGCTTGCCGATGAGATCATTGGAAGGTATTTCTACGAGGAAGGATCTATACAATTCAGCCTGGCTACCGACATACAGGTCAAAAAGGCCGTCGAAATACTGAAATCAGTCGACGAATACAAGTCGATCCTTCAGGGCCGCGCCGGTTCAATACTTATCAGCCAGGAAGACAATGTGTTCATGCCGGGCGTCAGATATGATCACGATAAGGGAGACGAAGCGAACGTCTGACAATCAGCTCAGAGATTATGCCGGCTGTGACTGGTCCCTTTAGTAAACGCATGTTAATACACGTATTGTTAATTCATTAACACAAAAGGCAGCCGCCTGCGAAGGGCGGCATAAAAGTCGGCTTATCTTCATCCCGTAGCAGGGGTTCGTCTGACACTTAGTGAGCTTCAAGCCAGTTACTTCCCGTTCCGACATCGACTTTCAGCGGCACGTCGAGCCTCGCCGCACCCGACATCTCATTAATAACCATCTCCCTGAGCCGGTCAAGCTCACAGGGCTCTACCTCAAAGATGAGCTCGTCGTGAACCTGTAAAATCATTTTAGAGGCGTATTTTTCACTGTTAAGCCTTTCATGGATCCTTACCATGGCTATCTTGATAATATCGGCTGCAGTACCCTGAATGGGGGCATTTATGGCATTTCTTTCGGCATTACCTCTCACTACCTGGTTCCTTGACTGGATATCCCTCAGGTACCTTCTCCTTCCGAACATGGTGGTGACATACCCGGTATCTCTTGCCTTTCTTATGCTTTCGTCCATATACCTTTTCACTCCCGGATACGAATTGAAATAGCCGTCGATGAGATCCTTTGCTTCTTTCCTGCTTATAGTAAGCCTTTCCGAAAGACCGAACGAAGAGATCCCGTAAATGATGCCAAAATTGGCGGTCTTCGCACTGCTTCTCATCTCACGGCTTACATCCCCAATGCCGACTCCAAAGATCTTTGCAGCAGTGGCCGCATGTATGTCGTTACCGGAAAGGAAATCAGCTATCATGTTTTGATCGCCGCTGAGATGAGCCATCAGCCTGAGCTCTATCTGGGAATAATCGGCCGAAAGGAAAAGCTTCCCTTCTTCCGGAACAAAAGCTTTTCTTATTTCCCTTCCCCTTTCGTCTCTTACAGGAATGTTCTGGAGATTCGGATTATTTGAGCTCAAACGCCCGGTCGATGTCACTGCCTGATTGAAGGAAGTGTGTATCCTTCCCGTTTTTCTGTCGACCAGCAGGGGAAGAGCCTCGACATAGGTAGAGAGCAGTTTTTTCAGCCCCCTGTATTCCAAAACCTTATTGATGACAGGATGACGGCTTGAAAGCCTTTGAAGTACCTCCTCGCTTGTGTTGAACTGTTTTGTCCTGGTCATCCTGGCATTATCGTCGAGTTTAAGCCTGATAAACAGGATATCGCCAAGCTGTTTCGGCGAGGAAATATTGAATTCCGTTCCGGCAAGAGAATGGATCTCACCCTCGAGCGACAGAATGTCTTCCCTGAGACTTGTCGCGGTAGCCCTGAGGTCATCCTGGTTAAGCTTCACCCCTGTCCTTTCCATTGCGGCAAGCACAGCGATAAGCGGCATTTCTATGTTTGACGCCAGTTCCGACAGGCCCTCCGCCTTCAGCCTGGGTTCAAATACCTGCTTCAGCTGGTATGTAAGGTCAGCATCCTCAACTGCATACTCCCTGATCCGGTCAACCGGCACTGAGCGCATGTTAAGCTGTGAGGCTCCCTTCTCACCTATAAGCGATTCAATACGTACCGGGCTGTATGAGAGATAACTCTCTGCGAGAAGGTTCAAATTGTGCCTCATGTCGGGCTCAAGCAGATAGTGGGCGATCATGGTGTCGAAGAGCTTACCCTTCAGCCCGATGCCATAGTTGGCCAGAACCTGAATGTCAAACTTCATGTTCTGCCCGACTTTTGTTATTTCACTGTTCTCAAAAACCGGCTTCAGTATCTCAAGCTTGCTCCTTGTGTCTTCTTCCGGCCCTGGAAAATGAAGCAGCCGGCCCTTCCCACTCTCCCATGAAAATGCAATGGCCACAAGCTCTGCTTCCAGGGGATTGATGCTTGTGGTCTCGGTGTCGAAGCATATCTCTTCACGATTCATTGCCTCGGCGGCAAATTTCCTGAGTTCCTCCATGCCGTCAATGAGAAGATAACTATGCTCCACCGATTCAATGGTGGATTTACCGGTGGTCCGGGCAAGTTCCTCGCTGCCGAAGAGACTTCCCTGTGCAGGTCCGCTTTCCGCGATGGTGCCGGACCGGGGTTCCGGCACGCCTCCGGCAAGGTCGGGCCCGCTAAGTATCTCCGATGCAAGGGACCTGAATTCCAGCTCGTCAAAAAGCTTTATAAGTTTCTCCCTGTCGGGGAGTTCAACGATGAGATCTTCCTCACTGAATTCGACAGGTACATCTGTATCGATTGTTGCAAGGGTTCTCGAAAGCTCAATCTGTTCCCTGTTGTTTTCAATTGTTTCCTTCAGTTTTCCTTTCAGCTTGTCAGTGTTCCTGAAAACCTCATCAACAGAACCATATTCAGAAATGAGTTTCTTCGCGGTCTTGGGCCCCACCCCGGGAGCTCCCGGAATATTGTCGGCTGAATCGCCCATCAGTGCAAGAATATCTATAACCTGTAAGGGATCGCTTACTGAGAATTCCTGCTTTATCTCATTCACTCCCCATATAACCGATTCATTGCCGCTTCGCGAGGGTTTGAACATATAGACATTCTCCGAAACGAGCTGGGCAAAATCCTTGTCGGGAGTCATCATAAAGGTCTCAAATCCTTTCACGGATGCTTTTTTTGCCAGTGTCCCTATCACATCATCAGCTTCAAAGCCCGGGCATTCTAGTATCGGAATCCTGTATGCCTCCAACAGTCTGCGGATGTAAGGCACAGCTTTCCTGATGTCCTCGGGAGTTTCATCGCGGTTGGCCTTGTAATCGCTGAAGATATTGTGCCTGAAGGTTGGTTCATGGGTGTCAAAAACCACTCCGATATGGCTTGGCTTTTGCTTCTGAAGCACCTCCCTGAGAGCAAGCAGAAATCCAAAAACAGCAGAGGTGTTCAATCCCCCGGTGGTGATCCTGGGATTCCTGATGAAGGCATAATATGCTCGGAATATCAATGCATAGGCATCGAGCAGGAAGAGTTTTTTAGGCTGGTAATCTGACATATCGTTGTTATTCATTGTCTGAAGCGAACCACTCGGCATACGAAGTGGCAGTCTCATAAAGCTTCAGGCTGTGAAGCTTTATCCCAGGAGGAAGCCCGCGCATGATCCTTGAGGCAAAATCAGCTACAAGATTCTCGCAGGTGGGCTGGTAATCAACAACCACCGTATTCCCGAACATGGCCCAGCAGGCTTCAGTGCTTTCATTGTCCTGGCCGGAAGATATGGTCAGGGAATGATCAAAAACACTGATGATTTCTTCGTGAACCAGTTTTTTCAGATCACCGAAATCGATCACTATCCCGTTCCGGGGACCTGCCGGATCGTCGGCAGGACTTCCTGAAACCGTTACAAACAACCTGTACGAATGGCCGTGAATATTTCTGCACGGACCATCATAATTCCACAGCGCATGGGCCATCTCAAACGAAAATATCTTCGTTATCCTTATAAAATTTGCCATTCCTTGTTCTTTAAACAATCTGTGCAAATTTAACCAAGTTCACCGAAAAATGTCTGGAATAATAATCCCTTATCGCCACAATAAAGTATTATTTGGAATGTTATTGATGCAATCTCGAATTATTTATGCATCTTTGCACACTTTTGTTTTTAAATCTGCTGCCTGATGACAGAGAATAATACAAAGCTAACCTTTCCCGCGATCTTTGCCGAGACCCTCAGAAAATTTGGTGACCATAACTCATATGCCTTCGTGGGAGAAAAACCCCGTACGTACAATGAATCAGCAAGGGAAATAAAGGCTCTGATGGCCTTCCTTGAAAAACTTGGCGTCCAGCCGGGCGACAAGGTGGCCCTGCTGAGCAACAACATGCCAAACTGGAGTTCGGTTTACTTCTCCATAACTTTCATGGGTGCGGTGGTGGTCCCGGTATTACCCGACTTTTCTGCAAACGAGGTAAGCAACATTCTGGTTCATTCCGGAGCAAAGGTCCTTTTTATTTCATCGTTACAGCTCGGTAAAATAAAGGAATTTCAGTCGGAGGAACTCGAAACAGTTATTCTGTCAGACAATTATTCCGTCATCTCAGCTGCTGATAAAGAGTTAGCCTTTGATCCTTCGGCCGAACCGGTCAGGCAATACGATGTCAGTGAAGACGACCTTGCTTCAATAATCTATACCTCGGGCACAACAGGCCGCTCGAAGGGGGTAATGCTCACCCACAGGAATATATGTTTCAATGCCGTGAAAGGCAAGGTAATACAACCTGTCGACGAAAACGACAGATTCCTGTCAGTACTGCCTCTTTCACACACCTATGAGAACACTCTCGGTCTGATTCTTCCGCTGCTTGGAGGAGCGTGTATCTATTACCTTCGCAAACCCCCGACTCCATCGGTGCTGATACCGGCAATGGAAGAGGTTAAGCCCACTGTTATGCTTACGGTGCCGCTTATCATGGAAAAAATATATTTCAATAAGATACTCCCGACATTCACTGAAAAGAAACTGCTGAAACTGCTCTACGGGATTCCGTTCATAAGAAAGAAACTCCATGCAGTTGCCGGAAAAAAATTATACAAGACTTTCGGCGGACACCTGAAGTTTTTCGGGATAGGAGGCGCAAAGCTCAACAAGACGGTGGAAAAATTCCTTATCGAAGCCCGATTCCCCTATGCCATAGGATATGGCCTCACTGAAACGTCACCACTGCTAGCAGGCGCCAACCCCGCACATTCGGTATTCGACTCTACAGGCCCGGCAATAGAGGATATCGAACTAATAATAAACGATCCCGATCAAAAAACAGGCGAAGGTGAGATCTGGGCAAGAGGAGCCAGCATAATGAAAGGCTATTACAAGGAACCTGAGCTTACCCGTGAAGTCCTTACACACGACGGATGGTTTAAAACCGGTGACCTCGGATTGTTCGACTCAAAGGGAAACCTTTACATCAAGGGAAGGCTCAAGAATATGATACTGGGTTCTAGCGGGGAAAATATCTATCCCGAGGAAATTGAATCCATAATCAACAATTTCAGGTTCGTGATCGAGTCGCTAGTCATTCAGCAGAAAGGCAAGCTGGTCGCGTATGTGCACATGAATATGGAAGAGCTTGAAAAGAAATACTATAATTTCAAGGATGACATGACCAGGCAGTATGAACAGAAGAAGGAAGAATTGCTGCTGGAAATCCAGAAATACGTCAATGCGAGGGTAAGCAAATTCTGTCAGATCAATAAGGTCGTCCTTCAGCCCGTGCCGTTTCAGAAAACAGCCACCCTGAAAATCAAAAGATATCTGTACGTTTAGCGGAAGAAGCCGGCTCAGCCCGGCAATACATAAATGTCAGGCATTTCCATGGCGCTGTTATCTGATCTTTCAGAGCCCCCGGTAACTCAAGCAGGTACAATCAGTATAGCAACATTCTCCCTCCGGCAGAAGAAGCACGAAGCATTTCTGAAAAGGATTTAAACAAAAAAGAGCCGTGAATAGCTTTTCTTAAGAAATCAGTCGGTTTCGGCCCCATTTTTGCATGTTATGGTAATTTTGAAACTATATATCCGTTAATCAGTTAACTAAAACCAGTTAGATGTGAAACCCGCGTGTATCAAATGTACAAACAATTATTTATGTGATTTTCAGTCATGTGGGTTCCCCCGCCAGAGCGGGGCAGGCTATCATACCATTAAAATCAAAATTATATTATGATGAAAAAAATTTTTGCTTTACTCATTGTGTCAGCATTGCTAATGACTCAGTTTAGCAGCTGTAAAAAGGACAAGGGAGATCCTCCTGTTCTTCCTCCTGCCGGATCGATGGCCATTGATTTCAGCAATTTTGATTATTCCGGCAAAGGCATGTCCTCTGTTTCCTTAACCAAGGGCACAGAGAACAGTACATGGGAACTTGCTGCCGGAGCAGCCATGCTCTGGAAAGTGATCATATACACTCAGCTGGCAGTGCCGGTTTACTCATTTCAGCTGACAGCAGACGAACAGCCTGTATATATCGACGATAAAACCTGGCAGTGGAGCACCAGCACAACAATAGTGAGTACAACCTATAAGGCAAGGCTCACAGGCCAGGTTAAGGGCTCAAATAATGAATGGAAAATGTACATTACAAAGGAAGGCCCGGGAGGCTTCTCCGATTTCCTGTGGTTTGAAGGTAACTCCAACCCTGAGGGAACCTCAGGACAGTGGAAGCTTTATGAAAGCCCGGCTAACCCGGTTGAGTTGGTGAAAATCGACTGGACAGCTGAAGCAGGGAAAGCTGTTTCCGTGAAATATTCCTTTACAAAAGCGGGAAATGCCTTCGCGGGGAGCAATATAGAATACGGGGTGACACAGAATTCACTCAATGCTTATTATTCCATCTACTATTACAATACCTCTGCAGCAGAATTCTTCGAAATGGATATAGAATGGAACTCGACACAGAAGAACGGAAGAGTCAGATGCCTGAGTTTCTTCGGAGATTCCGACTGGCATTGCTGGGACGGTAATTACCTCAACTGCAACTGCGATTAGTTGCAGCTAATGAACTTAAAAAGACTTAAATGACAAAAAAAACCTCGTCGCGAACGGGGGTTTTTTTTGCCGTAAATTATTAGTACTTTTCCCCCCTTATTTAAAACCAGGCATAAATGTCAACAGGAAAAAAGGCTGTTTTGCTGATTTTGCTCATCCTTGTGGCTGACCAGATACTGAAATTCTGGGTAAAAACAACTATGGTAATAGGAGAGGAAAGATCGATATTCGGAAACTGGGGACTTCTTCATTTCATCGAGAACAACGGGATGGCATTCGGAATGGAAATAGGAGGAAAAACAGGAAAGATAATACTAAGCCTCTTCAGGATTGGAGCAATCATTGCAATAGGATGGTTCCTCCATTCGCTGGTAAAAAAGAATGCCTACACCGGATTGATCCTGGCCGTTAGCGCCATACTGGCCGGGGCTGTTGGGAACCTGATCGACAGCGTTTTTTACGGTATGATCTTCAGCGAAAGCTATAGCCAGCCGGCTGTCCTGTTCCCTCCCGAAGGCGGATATTCTTCATTCCTGATGGGAAGGGTGGTCGACATGTTCTACTTCCCGGTAATTAACACAACCTGGCCTGACTGGTCACCTTTCAGGGCTGGTGAACCCTTCATTTTCTTCAGACCGGTATTTAATATTGCAGATTCTGCAATAACCTGCGGCGTTTTCGCAATAATACTCTTCCAGAAAAAAATGTTCAGGAACCTGGAATAAAACCTTATCAGTCGCAGCAATCCCCGATACAGGAAAGTAAAGGCAGTATGTGCTCGTTACGGATGAAATAAAAAGTATTCTTACCTTCCCTCCTGGAAGACAGAACACCCTTGTCTTTCAGAATACCAAGATGATGTGACGCTGTCGATTGTTCAATTCCAATCAGATTGTGAATCTCAGTTACACTCTTTTTGTTTCCGGATTGGAGACAACCGATTATCGAAATCCTGACAGGATGAGCAATAGCCTTTAAAATCCCGGCTGCTCTTTCCAGGTTGTCCGGATTAAGTTTATTAATATCCATTCATGCTACTTTTCTATCAACAAATATATCATTTTTTCATCTTAAAGAAAATATGACACATTTTTGAGCGATTTACTAAATTATTTTAATTTAACCGGGTAAAAGCCGTTTTATTATATTTGAAAAAAATCCTTTCATGTCCGACCCGCTGAAAATAAGAAAACCTGTAAGTGAAGAAATGGATCAGTTTGAAGCATATTTCGGAAGGATGATGAAGAGCAATATCCCCCTCCTGAAAATCATTCTGAACTATGTGTTCCGGCGCAAGGGAAAACAGATGAGGCCAATGCTGGTCTTTTTATCAGCAAAACTCAATGGCGGAACAGGAGAAGCGGCATATACGGCAGCAACACTTATCGAGCTTCTGCATACGGCTTCACTCGTTCATGACGACGTGGTCGACGATGCTTCCGAACGAAGGGGAGCATTGTCGGTGAATGCACTCTGGAATTCCAAAATAGCTGTGCTCGTCGGTGATTACATGCTGTCGAAGGGACTTCTTATCAGCATTGAGAAAAATCACACCGACATGCTTGAAATAACTGCAGAAGCAGTGAAATCGATGACAGAAGCGGAACTGCTCCAGATCCAGAAATCAAGGAAACTGAATCTTGGGGAAGATGATTATTTCAGGATCATAAGAGGAAAAACAGCTGCCCTTATCGCGGCCTGCACAGCCTGCGGAGCACGCGCGGCAACGGATAATACAGATACTATACAGCTGATGAAGGATTTCGGTGAAACCCTCGGAATAGCTTTCCAGATCCGTGATGATATCCTCGATTATAACAGCAACGGGCTCACCGGGAAAAAACCCGGTAATGATATCAAGGAGAAGAAGATAACCTTGCCGCTGATCCATGCTCTCGAAAAAGCCTCTATCGCGCAGAAAAGACATATCCTCAGGATTATAGGCAATAAAAAGAAATCCAGACCAGAGATTGATGAAGTAATAAGATTCGTAAGCGAAAAGGGAGGTCTTGAATATGCAAGCGTAAAAATGTACCAGTACCACGACAAGGCACTGGCTATTCTCGACACCTACCCGCCCTCGGAGACAAGGGATGCTCTCAGGGAATTCGTGAACTACACTGTAACCCGCGAGAAGTAAAAGCCTATTGCACTTCCAGCTGCACCTTGGTTACGCTTTCTATGTCCCTGGCGTAATACTTCGACCCGAGATAAAACAGCAATGAACTCAATACAAGCACAAAGGGCAATATTGAAAGAGCCGTTTTTATGTCCGAATGATCATAGATAAAACCTATTACAATCGGGGCCATTGAAGCTCCAAGCAGGTTCTGAACAACAACTGCGATTGAATAGGACGTTGCCCTTAGGCCTGGATGAATCACATCCTGGGTTACCGAAGCTGCTCCTGAAATAAACATCATTATGGTTATCCCCATAACAAGAAATGTGATATACTGGATAATGCCGCTGAAGAGGAAAAGGCCAAGGAAGAGCAAAACGGCGGAAACAAGAGTAGACAACGCGGGCAGCAGAAGCCTGGCATTGATATTGGTCCTTCTCCATTTGTCGGCAACGATACCGCCAAGCGGAGCTCCGACAAGAGCAAGCGCCATAATGCTGCTTGCCATACTTCCTGCCTTGTCCTGAGCCAGGTCCCTCGAAATCTGAAAATACGTGGGGAGCCAGGTCAGAAGGGAGGTGGTAACAAAGATGGAAGCGGTTATCCCAAAATACGTGTAAATTATTGAATATCTTGATAAAAACTCCCTGAAGATATCCTTCCTTTCCATCTTTACCTTATTGTTCTTCTTGTCAAGAAACGACAGGTCCACGGTCTTGTAGTCCTTCACAAAGAAAAATAATATTGCAACAATAAGCCCGGGAAAGGCAACCAGCCCGAACGCGTACTTCCATCCCAGGTGAGTTGCAATAATACCTCCGAGAAATACTCCGATAGCTGTGCCGAGAGGTATCGAAGCATTCCATAAACCCATCATTTTCGAACGCTTCTCAATGGGATACAAACCTGATATCATTGCACTTCCGCCCGGCGCATACCCTGCTTCACCTACTCCGATGAGCATCCTTGCAAGAAACAACTGGATGAAATTCCCGGTAAGGGCGCACAAGACAGTGGCAATACTCCAGACTACCGCCATTATGGCAATGGTCTTTGTTCTGCTCCAGCGGTCGACAATGATAGAAACGGGAAAGGTCAGCAGCACTATTGCCCAGTAAACAGCTGAAACCAGCATGCCACTCTGGGTGTGCGATATCCCCAGATCGGCTTCAATGGATGAAAACA
>JAXDBC010000099.1:0-11409 GCA_034679225.1 Bacteroidales bacterium
CCGTGATTTCGCGGGAGTAGCTCAGTTGGTAGAGCACGACCTTGCCAAGGTCGGGGTCGCGGGTTCGAGTCCCGTCTCCCGCTCAAAAAATGGCTGTATCAACAGCCTTTTTTGTTTCAAGCCCTTCTTCCGTCCCGTGCCCTGCCGCGTGCCGCTAGCCGCTAGCCGCTAGCCATTCTTCCGCCCTGCGCCCTGTGCCCCGTTGCTACATCCACGGATCAAAATCAGCCTTCACCTTCACCAGCCTTGGCGAATTCTTATCCCCGAAAACCAGGTAAGGCTTATCTCCTTCATAGTTAAGATAAATCCGGTCGCTTGTCAGGGTGGGTTTCCTTATCTGGACAAAAGATTCTGTTTTGAGTTTCCTGTTGATATTGCTTTTGTATATCAGCCTGACTTCCCTGAGTTTGTGGACTGATTCTGCAATGAACTTTCCTGATTCGGGATAAGCGGCATATCCTTTCAGGGTGTGTCCTTCGATGACGACTTTCATCCAGAGTTCCGCGCCCGGTTCGGTATAGGCCCATGTCCCCTGCAGTGATTCCATGAAGGAAACATCGTCTGAATGTCCCTGGGAATAAATATAATAACCCGGGAAGGATAGAAACACGACAAGCAGGAAAAGCACTCTTTTCACAACGGTGGTTTTAAATAGTTGGCAATACCTTATACCGGTTGAAGCATCATTCTTTTCAGAAAACAGATTTCCGGTACCAGGGCAGGTAAATATATCGTCATATTTATAAGAAAACCCGGTTTGCCGGTTCTGAATTATTGACATACAGTTTAAGTTTTTCACATATGAATGATTCTTTGTCTGGGTAAAAAATAACCCCTCTGTCACGGACTGAAAAGATAAATAAGGATAAATGTTTTGAAAATCCTTTATTTAATAGCTGATATCACGGATTTTTCTTAATTTCGTTACCCGAAAATCCGAAACAAAAATACTCCATCAATGAAGAAATCATTTTACATTTTAATGCTTATGGCATCAATCGTTATATCTTCCTGTTCTGGGAAGAAAAGTGACGCAGGGTTTACCGTGCCATTTGAGAAATACACACTGTCAAACGGACTTACCGTCATCCTTCATGAAGATAAGTCTGACCCGATAGCTGCCGTGGCAGTTGTCTATCATGTGGGCTCAAGCCGTGAAGTCCCGGGCAAAACCGGATTTGCGCATCTTTTCGAGCATATGATGTTTCAGAAGTCGGAGAACGTGGGAGAGGATGAGCTCTTCAAACTTATTCAGGGAGCAGGAGGAGAGCTCAATGGCGGGACGAGTTATGACAACACGGTTTATTATGAGGTGGTGCCCAAAAATGCACTTGAAATGGCCCTGTGGCTTGAATCCGACAGGATGGGCTACCTGGAAAATACTGTTACGAAGTCTGCATTTGCCAATCAGCAGAATGTCGTTATGAATGAAAAACGACAAAGTGTCGACAACGCGCCTTATGGACACAATAATGCTCTGATCCTGAAAAATGCATTTCCCGAGGGGCATCCATACAGCTGGACCGTAATCGGTGAGATGGAGGATCTGATGAATGCCACCGTTGATGATGTAAAGGCTTTCCACCGTAAATTCTATGCGCCAAACAACGCGACCCTGGTGATTGCCGGAGATATCAGCAAGGATGAGGTAAAGGCGATGGTCGAGAAGTATTTCGGCGAGATCCCTGCCGGTGAAGCTGTTGAGAAAAGAAGCCCGATCCCTACATCGGTATCATCGACTGTAAAGCTTTATCATGAGGATAACTTTGCAAGAGCTCCCAGGCTTACCATGATTTTCCCGACAGTCGAGCAATTCACGAAGGACGCCTATGCACTGGACTACCTTTCACAGCTCCTTTCGGGTGGCAAGAAGACCCCCATGTACAAGATACTTGTTAAGGACAAGAAGCTGACTTCCGGAGTAAGTGCCTATAACATGGCGCTGGAACTTGCCGGTATTTTCCAGATATCTGTGACGGCAAATCCGGGTGTCAGCCTTACTGAAGTTGAAAAGGCCATATTTGAATCCTTTGATCTTTTCGAAAAGGAAGGTTTCACCGGGGAAGACCTTACAGCCCTCAAGGCCAGGAACGAAACGGGATTTTACAACAACTTCAGCAGCATCCTCGGCAAATCGTTCACCCTTGGCGAATATCAGATGTTTAAGGATGATCCCTCATTCTACGCGGACGACTTCGCGGGTCAGCAGGCAGTTACTGCTGAGGACATTAAGAACGTTTTTCAGAAATACATCAAGGGTAAGAACTATGTCATGACAAGTTTTGTCCCGAAGGGTGAAGTAAATCTTGTTGCCGAAGGATCGGTCAATGCAGGCATCGTAGAAGAAGATCTGGCTTCTGCGGCCGAGGTCGAGCAGACGGCAGTGGAAGAAGAGCCGATTATAAAGACCCCCACGAAGATAGACAGATCGGTTCAGCCGCCTCTCGGTCCCGATCCTGAAGTGACACTTCCATCGGTATGGACCGGTTCACTGGACAACGGCATGAAGCTTTACGGTATCATATACAATGAATTACCTCTGGTTCAGTACTCAATTATAATGCAGGGCGGTCACTTGCTTGATCCTGTTGAAAAGGCTGGATTGGCAAGTCTGACAGCTTCCCTGATGAATGAAGGAACGGCAAACAAGACACCTGAAGAACTTGAGGATGCCATACGTCTTCTCGGTGCCAGCATATCATTTTCGGGAGGAAGTGAAAACATTACAATAAGAGTAAGTGCCCTGGCACGAAATTTTGAAAAGACACTGGCGCTTGTGGAAGAGATGCTGTTTGAACCCCGCTGGGACATGGAGCAGTTTGAGCTTGCAAAAAGCAGGGTCATCAACAACCTGAAGAGGAATAAGGCCAATCCCAGCTATCTTGCTTCCAACACCCTAAACAACCTTATCTTCGGTGAAGGCAATATCCTTGCAGTTGAAACGTCAGGTACCGAAGAATCGGTAAGCTCAATAACTATCGACGACCTTAAGGATTTTTACAGCAGGACTTTCTCTCCTTCGCTTGCCAGCTTTATTATTGCCGGCGATGTTGATCAGCAGCGGGTGGAGACTGCCCTGGCAGGATTGAATGAAAAATGGCATCCCAGGGAAGTTGATTTTCCCCAGGTAAATATCCCTGATGCTCCCGAAAAGTCGCGGATTTATTTTGTCGACGTACCCGGGGCAAAGCAGTCGGTAATTTATATCGGCGCTCCTTCAATACCCAGGACAGATCCCGACTTCTACCCTGCAACTGTCACCAACTATAAGCTTGGCGGTTCCTTTAACGGGATCTTCAATCTTATCCTTCGTGAAGAAAAGGGATTCACTTATGGCGCCAGGTCAGGTTTCAGCGGTGCAAGGAACTATGGAACTTTTACAGCAAGCTCCATGGTAAGCACTAACTCCACACTGGAGTCTGTCAGCATCTTCAAGACCGAGATGGAAAAGTATCGCGGGGAAATACCGCAGGAGTATGTTGACTTCACGAAATCGGCCCTTTTGAAAGGTAATGCAAGGAGTTTTGAAACGCTTGGCGGACTGCTGAACATGCTTAACAACATGGCGGCTTATGATCTGCCTGCCGATTATATAAAGAAGGAAGAAGCATTTGTCAGGGATTTGACAAGTGACAAGGTTATTGAACTGGCCAACAAGTATATCGATCCTTCCAGGATGTATTACGTGGTTGTAGGTGATGCAAAGACACAGCTCGGGCCGCTTGAAAAGGCAGGGCTTGGCAAGCCGGTGCTTGTAAAGAATTAATTGCTAATTTTGCACTGACCATTTCTTTTAATAAGTCTTGCATGGTTTGCAGGATCCCGCGGAGCAGGACTTCGTCGTTTCACTCCTCAGCCCGCATGACCTGCATGACTTGCACGACTTGCATGACTTATTAAAGGAGCCCGGATGGTGGAATTCCCGCGAAGGCGGGACAGGGTCCGACACACAGGACTCTGGTTAGGGAAATGGATTTTAATTCCGCCCGGATGGTGGAATGGTAGACACGCAGGACTTAAAATCCTGTGGCCATAAAGGCTGTGCGGGTTCAAGTCCCGCTCCGGGTACTGAAAAAAGAGTGAGAGTGAGAGTGAGAGCGGGTAAATCCGAAAGCATTCTGCACTCTCGTTTTTTTCCTGGCTCCCGCTTTCATACTTCAAACTGACTCAGGGCTCAGGGCGCAGAGCGCAGGGCACAGGGCGCAGGGCACAGGGCACAGAGAGGGATCTTCTACCATACTAATTGTCACAAGTCAGGATTCAATGAGCTTCAAACCTGCGTTCTGCCGGAGGATTGTCAGTTCATGTCTTTGGCAGAATTGCAGCTGCTTTTGTTTTTACTGATTTTTAACTCTTAATTCGTGCAATAATTCAGGCCGACGATTATTTTTGCCGAAAACCAGTGAAATATGAATTAATAAAACCAGTGTCCGGGACAATTGGATTATCCTATTAGTTAACCAAAAGTTCTCCGGGAATTTTTAAAAGTTACTAACGATTATTTTATGCTGCGAAAAATCAGAGTTTATCTGGCACTTTTATGCTTCTTGTTAATCACCTTGTTGTTCCTCGACTTTACGGGAACGCTTCACCTATGGTTAGGCTGGTTGGCAAAGATGCAGATTGTTCCGGCAATTCTTGCCGGAAATTTAGTTTTACTTGCTGTTCTGTTTGTATTAACAGTTTTGTTCGGACGTGTCTATTGTTCGGTGATATGTCCGCTGGGAGTTCTTCAGGACTGTGTTTCCAATGTATCCGCACGACGTAAAGGAAAGAAAAACCGTTTCAACTATTCCAAAGCTATGTCGTGGATACGTTACGGCATTTTAGGTTTGTTCGTAATAGGAGTTGTGGCGGGAATCAGTGTTATAGTAACCTTGCTTGATCCTTACGCGATTTTCGGACGAATAGCTGAAAACCTCCTGGCACCGCTGTACCGACTGGGAAATTCTATCCTCGCCACCCTTGCTGAATCGGTGAACAGCTATAGGTTTTATACTACGGATGTATGGATAAAGAACGGCCTGGTATTTGGTATAGCAATTGCAATGTTGATCATTGTAAGTGTGATGGCGTGGTATAACGGCCGTATCTATTGCAACTCGGTTTGTCCGGTTGGAACTACGCTTGGGTTCATCTCCCGTTTTTCGATCTACAGAATTAAATTCAACGAAGACAAGTGTACCGGGTGCGGGCTCTGTGATAAAAGATGTAAAGCCTCGTGTATCGATTCCAGGAACAAGTTAATTGATTACAGCCGATGTGTAACTTGCTTCAATTGCATTGAAAATTGTAAGTCTGGTGCTATTACCTATGCTCCTTCTTTTGGCAAGCAGAAAGTTAAAGTCTCTGATTCCCTGTTAAAAAAGGAACATGCAATGGTCAAGGAAAATACCAGGGGAATAGAACGTGCAAGTTTTCTGGCTATATTGGGTTCGCTCACCCTTGCCAATACCATAAAAGCCCAACAACTACAGGTAGATGGCGGTCTTGCTGACATAATTGACAAGAAAGTGCCTGAACGTCAAACTCCCATTGTTCCTCCAGGCGCGGAAGGTTTGAGCAACATGAAGAGACGTTGCGTTGCTTGTCAGCTTTGCGTTTCGGCCTGTCCGAATAACATACTTCGGCCGTCGGGTAAACTGTCAACTTTTATGCAGCCGGAAATGTCGTTCGAACGTGGTTATTGCCGCCCTGAATGCGTAGAATGTTCCAGGGTATGCCCTTCCGGAGCTATCAAAGAGATAACTGCTGCCGATAAATCAGCTATATCCATCGGCCATGCTGTATGGATCAAAGATAATTGTGTGGTAAATACTGAAGAATTGGTATGTACCACCTGTGAGCGTCATTGTCCTACAAAAGCGATTACCCTTGTACCGGTCAATCCTGAATCCGAACAACCACAGGGCCCCTCGATGGGTTTTCCCGGAATGAACCGTCGGCCGGTACTTAAGTACCCCGTTGTGGATAAAGAGTTGTGTATAGGATGCGGAGCCTGCGAATATCATTGCCCGGCACGCCCGTTCAGCGCTATTTATGTAGAGGGAAATGTAAGACATCACACCGTTTAATGCTTTATGAAAAAACGAGATATTAACAAAAAGATAAATCGCCGTAATTTCCTGAAAGCAACAGGAATAGGAGCGACTGTTACAGCCGCGGGTCTTATAGGCTGCAAGCGGGATAACAGGGTATCGGCAGCCGGAAATATTCTGGGTGAGATACCGACGGATAAAATGACCTACCGTACCGGTCCTAAGGGTGACAGGGTGTCCCTGTTAGGATACGGATGCATGCGCTGGCCTACACGCCGGAAACCTGACGGTAGCGGTATGGAAATTGACCAGGAGGCAGTTAACTCATTGGTAGACTACGCTATCAGTCACGGCGTTAATTATTTTGATACTGCACCTGTTTATGTACAAGGATGGTCGGAAGCAGCGACAGGTATAGCGTTGAGCAGACATCCCCGCGAATCTTACTATGTCGCGACAAAACTATCGGGCAGAAACACGTTGGAAAGCGGCATAGCCATGTATCACAAATCGTTACAGGACTTGCGGGTTGATTATCTCGATTATTACCTTTTGCACAATATTGGCCGGAGTATGGACGATTACAATAGCAGATTTATAGATAATGGTCTTCTTGACTTCTTCCTGAAAGAACGTGAAGCCGGAAGAATCCGTAATCTGGGTTGGTCGTTCCACGGTGTTGTAGAGGTATTTGATGAGATTCTTAACAGTCGCTCAGACTGGGACTTTGTACAAATCCAGTTAAACTACCAGGATTGGGAACATGCTGTAGAAGGAAGGAATGTAAACGCGAGGTATCTATACGAAGAACTGACAAAAAGGAATATTCCTGTTGTTGTAATGGAACCCCTGTTGGGTGGACTTTTGGCACGTGTGCAACAACAGGTGCTGATAGAGTTTAAAAAGGTTCGGCCCAATGATTCCGCGGCACAATGGGCTTTCCGTTTTGCCGGAACACCAGAAAACATATTAACTGTGTTAAGTGGTATGGTTTACATGGAGCATTTACAGGAAAATGTCTATACCTACTCACCTTTACAGCCGATGTCCGATCAGGAATACTCGATACTCGGGGAGGTGGTGGAAATCCTGACGAACACTGATTACATCCAATGCACAACCTGCGAATACTGTATGCCGTGTAAATACGGACTGGATATACCTGGCATTTTCGCTCATTACAACAACTGTGTCAGCAGCGGGAGCTTGCTTAAAAGCTCCAATGACGAGAACTATAAAAAGGCACGAAGGGAATTTCTTGTCGGCTACGATCGTAGTGTTCCTAAACTCCGTCAGGCCGCGCATTGTACTGAATGTGAAGAATGCTTGTCCAAATGTCCCCAGAGAATACAAATTACACGGGAATTACAGCGAGTGAATGCTTACGCTGAATTGTTAAAGACCCGATCTGAATTTTAATGCAGGGATTGGGAACAGAAGTATGAGGACATTCCCGGATTATGTAAACCTGTCTCGATAGGTGAGATCCGGAAGAACAGATTAAGAAAAACCTTTCATCAATCGGATTTTTGATATGAGTTTTAATGACAAAGTAGTTATTGTGACAGGAGCCGGAAGGGGCATTGGCAAGTGTATTGCTCTGACCTATGCTGCAATGGGGGCCAAAGTAATTCTGGCTGAGAAAGATTCTAAAACAGGATCTGATACCGAAAAACTTATAAAGACATCCGGTGGCACAGCTGTTTTTATTGAGACAGATTCATGCATCCCTGAGGATGTCAAAAGGTTGGTGAATGAGGCGGAAAAGATTTTTGGAACTATAGACATCCTGATCAATAATGCAGGAATCTCAAAGTGGGTATCGCCGTATGATTTGACTATAGAAGACTGGGATAAGGTAATTAATACAAACCTCAGAGGGGCATTCCTATGTTCGAGGGAAGCAGCCAGGATAATGAGAGAACATGGAGGAGGTTCCATAGTTAATATTTCATCCACAAGAGCATTTATGTCTGAGCCGGATTCCGAAGCCTATGCAGCATCAAAAGGGGGTATAGTTGCCCTGACACATTCTCTTGCAGCTTCTTTTGCCCCTGACCATATTCAGGTTAACTGTATAAGTCCGGGGTGGATAGAGACAGGAGATTATTGCAGGCTTAGTGAGCGGGACCACAAGCAACATTTCTCCGGCAGGGTTGGCAAGCCGGAAGACATTGCCAGGGCTTGTTTGTACCTTACAACACCCGGGAATGAGTTTATTAATGGCACCAACATTATTATAGATGGGGGTATGACCAGGAAAATGATTTATGAGCCTTAATTGAGATAGATTCTTTTAGCTTTGCCCGGCGAAGTTTCTTTATCTCTAGCCCGACTCTTGCCATCTATGCTGATCCTTATCCCTTATGTACGGGGAGGTCTCATTATGATTTGAATGATCAATTAACACATTTTTGGCTGGTATACTGATGATCTCCAAATATTTTAAGCAAAATCATGGGAAATCAAAAAATGCATTTTATAATGTGGGAATTGAGTTGCGAAACGTCATATATATAAAATTCATTATACAAATATTAAAAGAGCAAGAACGTACAGATACTTAATGTTAAATATTCGTGGATAAGATGAGTTAAGCGAAAAGCAGTTAAATATGCTTGAAATACTGATCTTCAGATTGGCATTTCAAATAGTTTGAATATGAAAGAAAGTCTTCAGCTTTGGATTGATGATAAAGAAATCACGCAGTCTTCATCCCGGACTAAGTTCTTATCTTTGTCAGAAAGGAAATCTAAAGTGACAATTCCAGTTACATTGGTCGAGAAGGTCTTGATTTCCAAATTAAAGGAAGGAGACTCAAAGGCGTTCTCCAACGTTTTTACTGCTTATTACAAAGACCTCGTAATATACGCGGAAAAATTTACTCGTGATCTCAATGTGGCAGAAGAGATAGTTCAGGGAACATTTTTAAAGCTCTGGGAAATACGCGAATCCTTATCAATTAAAACCTCCATAAAGAGTTATCTTCTGAAATCAGTACATAATAAGTGTATTGACTGGTACCGGCATGAAACGATAGTCAGAATGTATCATGATTCCATGAAGGAATATTCTATAAGTTTAAATTATGATACAGACAATTATATTCTCTCTTCAGAACTCCATGAACAGATTGAAACTGCACTTGCAAAATTGCCGGAAGAGTTATCCGAAGTTTACAAGATGAATCGGAACAGGGGATTGAAATACCATGAGATTGCTGCTTTGCAGGGTGTTTCAGTCAGGACTATAGAAGTTAGAATAGGAAAAGCTCTGCATATGTTAAGAAATTATTTGAAGGAATATTTTGTTGTTGTAATCTTTTTATTCTGCATCATGTTGCCGTAATGCAGCTAATGAAGGGGATAGGCTTGAATCATCAGTTTAATCATCACATTTAAAGCTTATCAGTACCTATGATATAATTTAAGCCATTCTTCAAATAACTAAAAAGGGTAGTGAGTTGTAAAATTAAGACTTAATAATATATCAGATTTTATTTGTGGTTTTAGGTTCTTAGAACGTCTTTTCAGTGAATGATAATTAAATGAAAATAGTAAATCAGGAAGAAATACTGGCTTTGATTTCCAAAAGCCTTGAAGGCCCGCTTCATCCGGAAGAGCTTGAGATATTGAAGAACTGGATTGATGAATCTCCGGATAACAGGAAATACTTTGAACAGTTAAGGAATATATGGGAAATATCTGACAGGCAGATTGACTTGGATAAAATTAATGCTGATAAAGCATTAAGAAAGGTACTCGGAAGCATACAGATAGTTTCGCCGATGAAGAGTCTATATAAATTATGGCAAAGAATAGCAGCAATTATTCTGCTTCCTCTTATTCTTGGAACCTTTCTGTTGTTTTATTTCAAGTCTGAAAAAACCGTTTCTCCAGAAAATGTAGTTTACCATGAAATATTTACAGCTTATGGAACCCGTACCTCCTTAAGACTGGCAGATTCAACGCTGGTCTGGCTTAATTCAGGGAGCAGCTTAAAGTATCCGGATAAGTTCACTGATAATAGCCGTGTTGTATATTTGCAAGGGGAAGGCTATTTTGAGGTTGATAGTGATACAAGAAGGCCTTTCATCGTTAAGACATCAAATTTAACAGTAAAGTGTACGGGTACACATTTTGATGTTTACGACTACAATTCAGGAACAGAAGCTGAGGTTACACTGGTAAAAGGTAAATTGTGTGTAAACAGCAATAATGGATTCGATAATGGATTTACTTCAGAATTGAAACCGGGCCAGCACCTTGAATATAATCTGGCAACTGGTGTGCAGGAGCTTTCAGCTTCAGATACATATACTTATATTGCCTGGAAAGACGGGAGACTCGTGTTTCATGATGAACCTCTCAGTGAAGTGCTGAAGAAGGTCTCACTTATTTTCAATGTTGATATTGAGCTTCAGGGTAAAGAGTTACAGGAATACCGGTATCATGCGACCTTTGTGGATGAATCGCTGGAAGAGATCCTGAAACTTCTGAAGCTCAGTGCTCCGATTAATTACACTGAAGTGGCTCGCAAGCCCTTAGCTGACGGAACTTTTCCCAAGAAGAAAATAATAATATTTCCACGAACATCCGGCAGGGAATAAAAGAACGGATGAAAACTTAAACTGATGAAAATGGCACCAACATAAGATTTACCCGACTGGCCTTTAAAACAAGGAGGAAAAGTGCTGGAACACCTTTCCCCCGTTAATGGTCAGATGAATGCATTAGCTTGACAACTTAACATTCTTTATTACTAACCCTTAACTTCTCAAAAGTATGAAAATTATTCGATCTCACCATGGATTGCCAAAGCGATTTAGTAAATGGTGTAAAATCCTGTTAATTATGAGAATTAGCTTCTTTTTATTCTTCGTGGGGATTATTAACCTGATTGCGGGTCCAACTTATTCTCAGAACACTAAGATTTCCCTTTCCATGAAGGATGCTACACTGGAAAGCGTTCTGAATGAGATTGAGGGAGTCAGTGAATTCTACTTCCTGTACAACAGCAGACTGATTGATATACATCAAAAAGTTGATGTCAGCGCTGAGGAAGAACTTATCAAGGACATTCTGAATGATATATTACCGGATAACATCAAATATGTTGTCAGTGACCGGCAGATTGTCCTTACTCCGGCAGAGGCAGCAAAAAATCTGAGACGTGATCTTCAGCAAATTACAGTTTCAGGTAAGGTAACGGATGCTTCAACCGGTAATCCCATGCCCGGAGTGAACGTGCAGGTTAAAGAGACAACATTCGGAGCAATTACCGATATTGGTGGTAATTACTCATTAGTTGCTCCAGGGGGCAATGTTGTGCTCATTTTCTCATTTATAGGTTATGACACATATGAAGTACC
>JAXDBC010000100.1:0-14417 GCA_034679225.1 Bacteroidales bacterium
AAATTCCTTATATTATTATGTGTTTTGATGCTTGGTCCCTGCGCATGCAGGAACACCGGCAGTCAGGAGGTGATCCTCCCGAAGCCGGGAAAGGAGGAAATGGAAGAAATGAACCGCTTCCTTGTGCAGAAGGACAGGGAAATCATAGAAAACTATATTGAAAGGAAGGGGCTTAGCATGATGGAATCACCAACAGGATTATGGTATTCGATTGAAGAAGAAGGGAATGGGGATTTCCTGACAGAAAACGACAGAATAACGATTGAATACCGTTGTGAACTTATCGACGGTACATTATGCTATTCCTCAGATGAATCGGGTCCCATGAATGTAACCGTTGGCAAATCGGATATAGAGCCTGGTCTTGACGAAGGACTCAGGATGATTAAGCCGGGTGGAAAAGCTTTATTCATTCTGCCTCCTTTTCTTGCTCATGGCCTGGTAGGCGACGGAAAGCTTATACCTCCGAGAACCATCGTCGTTTATTGGATAACAGTGGCAGAATCCGGTCAAATGGAATGATTTTTGAGGATGAATATGTTTTTAATCTATTTGCTATGAAGAAATACTTCTATTTTATGAAGACAGCATTGCTGACTGTTTTGGTCTCTCTGTTTTTACTGCCCTCCTGTGACCTGTCAAGTGGCATTGATGACCCGGCAGAGAAAGAAAGACTATTGATTCATAACTTCCTTTCACAGAATGATACCATTGATTTTGAATTAAAACCAAGCGGGCTTTACTATTACGAGCACACGACCGGTACCGGCTTGCAGGCAGAAACACATGATACCGCCTATGTTTTCTATGTCATGAATACGCTCAACGGGGCAATGTTTGAAACAAACTATGAAACGACTGATACTCTTATCAGGCCTGTCAATGAGGGAAAACTGATCGCGGGTTTTGATGAAGCCCTGACTTGCATGAAGGTGGGAGGAACATCACTTATTCTTGTTCCCTCAAAGCTTGCCTATGGTGAAACTGGAAATTACTATGTACCTCCATATACAACGTTTGTTTTCCAAATTAACCTGGTGAGATTGGTCAAGAATTCCGATTAAAAGGAAATTTCACTGAATTATAAAAACAGTCGGCTTATTATTGATGGAGGGTGGGTTTTTCTTCCACTCCGATATTGTCTTTGTCTGTATGCTCTCTGCGGGGAGTGTTATATCCGATGCTATACAAAGCAGGGTATCCATGCTGCAGACCGACAGTATTGAATCGAGCATCTTCTGGTTGCGGTAGGGTGCTTCCATGAAAACCTGGGCATATCCCTCATCTGACTTCCTTTCCAGTTCGCGCAGGGCAGCTACCCTTTCAGCAGGCTTTACAGGCAAATAGCCATGAAAGGTGAATCTTTGCCCATTAAGCCCCGAGCTTATTAAAGCAAGAAGAATGGACGACGGGCCTGCCATTGGCACCACCCTGATGCCTTTCCCGTGAGCAGCCGAAACAAGCAGGGCCCCCGGATCGGCAATGCCCGGCAGCCCGGCTTCACTCATCAGTCCCATATCCCTGCCATTGAGAACCGGTTCAAGATAATTTACGATATCCGCTTCTTTCGTGTGTTCGCTCAACTCCACGAACTCACTTCCGTCAATCGGAAAGTCCTTGTCGATAAGCCTAAGGTACCTCCTTGCACTGCGGATGTCTTCCACGGCAAACAGCCTCAGCGACCTGGTTATACTGAGAACACCCCGGGGTATAACATCATGGAAATTCTGACCGCCCAGGGTGACTGGAACTAGATATATCTTTCCGGCAGCCATGCAATCTGTTGTAATGCTGCCTGTAAAAATAATATTATTAAGGGCACGGCGGCTTTGAGAAAAGAAAAATCCAGGGCATTGTTGCCATTTATTGTTTTTTGATTTAGGTTTGCCGGGAAATAGCTGATAGTGAAAATCACCTTTCTGGGAACCGGTACTTCTCAGGGCGTGCCGGTGATAGCATGCGACTGCGAGACATGCCGTTCTGATGACCTTTACGATAAAAGGCTTCGGACCTCCGTCATGATAGAAAAGGAGGATACAGTTCTTGTTATTGATGCCGGCCCGGACTTTCGCCAGCAGATGCTTAGGGAAAATGTCAGGAAACTGGATGCCATTCTGCTTACTCATGAGCATAAAGATCATATTGCAGGAATGGACGACGTAAGGGCTTTCAATCACAAAAGCCATGATGCTATCGACATTTTTGCCGAGGAAAGGGTTCAGGCAGCAGTCAGGAAGGATTATTCATACGTGTTTGCCGAGTATCAGTACCCGGGAATACCCAAAATGAGACTGAATACTGTCAGCGATGATAATTTCACCATCGGCAGGCTTGTTCTAACACCGCTCAGGGTTTATCACTACAGGTTGCCGATTTACGGTTTCCGAACCGGTGATTTTGCCTACATAACAGATGCCAATTATATCCCGGAAGAGACCAAGGAAAAATTATACGGAGTTAAGTATCTGGTAATTAATGCATTAAGGAGGGAAAAGCATATTTCCCATTTCAGTTTGCGGGAAGCTATTGATATTATCAGGGAGATTTCACCACGAAAAGCCTACATCACTCATATCAGCCATCAGATGGGTCTTCACAGGGAAGTGTCGGGAACACTGCCTCCAGGAATAATGCTTGCCTACGATGGTCTTAGTTTTGTATGCAATAAATAAACTAATACCTGACCTTTCTTTTATAGCTTTTTGCAAGTTTCTTTTGATAGTCCTTGGAAAAATAATAACGGTTTCTTCCAAGCTGTTTGGTGTTAGCCTTCGATGCCTTTATCCTTTTCTCATAATAGGGATTTTTCTTCGAGGAAGCACAACCGCCCAGTATGCTGACCGAAAAGAGCAGTAAAAAGAAAAGTCTGATTATGTTCTTTAGGAGTGCCATTTTATGAATTATTTCCTTAATGCTTTTTAAAACAGTAGCAGAAATCTTGCTTATGTCTTAAATTGCATCCGTTTTTGATAAATTTATTGATCTGTTTATGTTTAACTTCAAGATACTATTCCGGACATTTATTGTTTTATCATTTATAATTCCATCTACGGCACTGTCCCAGTCTTTGTCAAAGGTCCATTTTTCAACACTTTACGGACTCAGAACCGACAGTCTGACTCTTTCGGACAGTACAGGATTGTCTATTAAACGGGAAAAACCTGTTTTAAGTTTCCATCTTGATGAAAAAATGCTGTCTTCAGGCGATGCAGAGATTAGGATTGCAACTGACGGTTATCTGCTTCAGTTCGGCAATTCGGTCCGTTTAAAGGTAAATCAGCCGTCTGACGACCCGCGAGGCTGGCAATGCGATGTGGAATTTGAGAATATCTCAGCCGATACGGTCACAATAAGCAATGTGCTTCCCTTTGGACCCGACAGCGCGTCAGTTTTTATAAGCGGAATGGGACCCGTCAATCCGGCAAGGGCCTGGCTTTCGCGCCCGGGATACAGCCCGGTAAGAGTAATACTGCCCGATAATTCATGGGAGCTTGGCTATTCCTCCTTCGATGTCCGGAACGGAATTTCGGTTTGCGCTATTTCCAGGCGCATGGCTACAATGGGAGGCATAGAAAGGAGATACGAAACACTGTTGCCGCCCAGGGCGAAGGTCAGTTACAGGATTTATGCCGGTATATTCAGGGGCGAATGGCAAAATGGACTGAAACTGATGTTCAGGGACAGATACCTTTATGATATCAGCGAGTTTGACAACACCCTCTATAAACGACCCGATCTGGCCTGGATAAGGGAAAGTTACCTGATAGTGCTTCAGATGGCATGGGACAGGGAGTTCTTTGACCGTTTGGCAGGCAAATACACTTTTCCCGATCTGCTCAGAAAAGGGATCGGTCAGTTCGGCCATATTGATGCTTACGGGATATGTCCATCATGGCCGCGACTGGGCCTGGATCAGCGTAATCAGTGGGATCTCTACAGGGATCTGCCGGGAGGTATCAGGCAACTCCGTATCTTCGGAAGTCTGGCCCGTCAGAACAATACCAGGCTCTTTATTTCCTGCAACCCATGGGATGCAGGCGCCAGACCTGAAGATAATATTAAAGAGATGGCAGGGCTTATTGCAGAAACAGAAGCTGACGGCGTTTTCCTCGATACCGCCGGGGGAGGTATGAGCCGAAGGCTTCAATCGGCAGCAGACAGTGTCCGCGGCGGAGTGATCATGTATCCCGGGGGTATGCCAGTACCGGCTGATATGCCCGGCATAATTTCAGGAAGAGTTCATAATGATATCTTCCTAAGTCCCGAACTAAACCTTAACAAGCTGATAAAACCCGATTTATCTATATTCAGGGTGTGTGATGTGGGAGAAGACATACTTCATCGTGAAATTGCGATTTCATTCTTCAATGGCTATGGAACCGAACTGAACCTTTTCCGTCCGGGAGGAAGGGATGAAAACTATCAGAAGGATCTGGATTACCTGGCAGCGACGACTTTTATCCTGCGCCAGAACAATGACGCCTTCCTTGATATGGACTGGACTCCCCTGATTGGAAGCAAGGCCGACAGGATATATGTGAACAGGTGGAGAGCAGGGGAGAAGACTATTTTCACGGTATTGAACATGAGGCCTGAAGGTTTTGAGGGCAAACTGTTCAGGATCGAAGGAAACATTGCACGGCATTATGTGTCGCTCTGGAATCATGAGAATATTATCCCGGTCGCTGAAGGAGGGAAAAGCTGGCTGACTGCAAACGCAGAAGGCTGGCCGGCTTCAGCTTCCGGTACACGCTGGGAGGGATCGGTGGATTGCATTGCTGAATTTCCCCTTCTGCTGGGCTCAAAACTCAAAGGAGACTCGCTTCTTCTCCGTTCGGCCGGCGAGAACAGGGTGCTGGTCTGGAAGGGAAATCCTTCAAACTCTGCGGTTTTTAAAGAATTTCGTTTTGGAAGTGATACAATAATCAGCCTTAGGCAACACTTTGGCTACTACCAGGGAAAGATAGTGGTACAGCTTCTCAACGGTAAATACCTTCTCGACGAAAACATCCATTATCTCAGTGGAGGAAGACCATGGATGGTCAGTACCGTGGAACGAACCGTAAGGGCAAGCGGCATTGCTCCGGATATGGTATTGATCCCGGGCACTGAATTAACATATGAGCTAAGCGCCGATGAGGATTTCATTCCATATCCCGGACAAAGCGGCCTGACAGTATCCGTCGACAGCTTCCTGATTGACAAATACCCGGTGACCAATGCCCGGTACTATGAATTTCTGCAGAGCACGGGCTACAAGCCGGTCGATACCACGGGCTATCTCAGGCACTGGGAATACGATATCTACCCGCAGGGGCAGGAAAATTACCCTGTCGTTTATCTCAGCCTCGAGGATATGAAGGCCTACGCCATGTGGGCAGGCAAAAGACTGCCCACAGAAGCTGAATGGCAACTGGCTGCCCAGGGAACCGACGGAAGAAAATGGCCCTGGGGAAATGAATTTCACGGGACCATGTGCAACAATGCTTTTGGAAAGCCTACACCAGTTGACGCCTTCAGCAAGGGTATGAGTCCATATGAGGTCGTTGACCTGGTAGGAAATGTATGGCAGATGACCAACGATATGTATTTCAACGGATCAAATTACTTCATGATCATCAGGGGAGGCAGTTTCTACAATCCCGAATCGGGCCGGATGTATATTAAGGGAGGACCGCAGCCTCTTGATAAAACCCAGATAATGCTCATGGTATCACAGGGATTCGACCGCAGCGCGACAGTAGGCTTCAGATGCGTAAAGGATATAGAAAGCAGCCATTTCAGGGGAAAACGGTAATGCAATTGGCAATGAGCAATTAGCAATGAACAATTAGCAATGAGCAATTAGTAAATTGATTTCACTTACGCTAAACACTCTACGGTAAATGCCAAACGTTAGCCGCTCGCCGCTAGCCGCTCGCCGCTAGCCGTTCTTTCCACTCATTAAACTTTCAACTTCTTCTCAATCTCGTTGATCTGATTCCTGAAATGTTTGTCAGTATCGATAAGGTTGTTTACCGTCTTGCATGCATGGAGCACGGTTGCGTGATCCTTTCCCCCGATATGTGAGCCGATGCTTGCAAGGGATGCCTTGGTGAGGTTCTTGGAGAAATACATTGAAACCTGCCTTGCCTGAACAATCTCCCTTTTTCTGGTTTTTCCCTGTATGAGTTCGACGGGGATCTTGTAGTAGTCGCAAACGGTCTTCTGAATGTAGTCTATTGTTATTTCCCGTCTCTGGGTGCTTACAAGCTTTTCAACCATCTGCCTTGCCAGGTCGAGGGTTATTTCCTTCCTGTTGAGGGTCGACTGGGCATAGAGGGAGATCAGGACTGCTTCAAGTTCCCTGATGTTGTTCGAGATGTTAGCCGCGAGATATTCAAGGATCTCGTCGGGCAACTCTATGCCGTCGTTGTATGCCTTTTTCTTGAGTATGGCAAGCCTGGTCTCATAATCCGGCCTCTGAAGGTCGGCCTGAAGCCCCCATTTGAACCTCGACAGCAGCCTCTGCTCCATTCCCTGAAGCTCAACGGGTGGTCTGTCGCAGGTCAGGATGAGTTGTTTGCCCGACTGATGTATGTGATTGAAAATATGAAAAAAAGTGTCCTGCGTTTTTTCCTTTCCGGCAAACTCGTGAACGTCGTCGAGGATGAGGACATCAATCATCTGGTAGAAGTGCAGGAAATCGTTCTTGTTGTTGTTTCTGACCGATTCCACGAACTGGGTCTGAAACTTGTTGGCATTGACGTATAGCACAACCTTGTCGGGATGCTTTTCCTTAACAAGTATCCCGATGGCCTGTGCAAGATGTGTTTTGCCAAGTCCGGAATCGCCATAGATCATCAAAGGATTGAAGGCAGTGCCTCCGGGATTGTTACCGACTGCTATGCCGGCCGAACGCGCCAGCCTGTTGCATTCCCCCTCTACATAGTTGCTGAAGTTGTAGTCGGGATTGAGCTTCGGGTCAAAGTGAACCTTCTTGATCCCCGGTATTACGAAAGGATTCTTTATAGAGGACTGGGTAACATTGAACGGAACCTGAACGGGCTTGTTGTGGAGATCCGTCTTGTTTCTTGATGGATACCTTACGGTATAGGGCTTGCCGTCGGAATAATTGGCATTCTCAAGCACAACATTGTATTCGAGCTTTGCATCAGCACCGATCTCGCGCCTGAGTGTCTTTCTGAGAATATCTATGTATTGCTCTTCGAGGTACTCGTAGAAAAACGGACTGGGTACCTGGATAGTCAGAACGTTGTTTTCAAGCTTCAGGGGAATAATAGGCTCAAACCAGGTTTTAAAACTGACGGAGGGAATAATGTCCTTTATTATATGCAGACAATTATTCCATACATCGGCGTGTGATTTGTTCATGGAAATATTTTGTGTTTGTCGTGTGTTATCCGTTATGCTGATTCCGATAGCAATATTTGTAAAAAAAAAAGTAATAAAAAAAATTTTTTTCACTTGCTAATTTCAAAAATATTATATGGTTTTAATCATCAACAACTTATATTTCAAAATAAATTCAGTTATTATATCTTGTTGTGTATTAGGCGTTTATATGTGATATTCTCGTATTAGCCATGACAGACAAACTCTTATGAGTTGTGCTCAAAATTTAACAGGAAGCTCTAAAAACAGGGATTATTCTGCTCTTGTTTTTTCGCTAAATTTTAAGTTCAAGATAATCTGAATTTTATTTAAAAACTATTGTGGAGGGATATTTTTTTTGCCAAACAAGGAAAAGTGAACGTACCTTTTGGGATTGTTTCTCATATCCTGCAGAAGCTGGTCCAGACTTCCCAGACTGTTCGACAGATTTGTATACAGAGAATCGTTGGTCATGAGCTTGCCTGCCGTGCCTTCGCCTTCGTTCAGGTTCCCGAGGAGCGATGAAGCTCTCTCGAGGCTGGATTTGAGATTGTTTATGGAACCGTAGAGGTCAGCGGCGGCAAGAGTGTCGGCTATGCTACCCAGGCTGTTGAATGTGGAGCTGAATTTTTCGGAATTACCGGCAAGCATGGTTGTAAATGAATTGATATTCATCAGTGTAGCCTTTAGTTCAGCCTCATCGAGGCTTCTGGCGGTATTACTGAGGCTCGAGACTCCCGATCTCAGGTCGGACCTGAACTTGGGATCCATGATCTCATTTACCGATCCTATTACAGTATCGAGAGTCATGATCAGATCCGATATCCTGTCCTTAAGTGGCAGAAGCTCATCTTCAAGCTTTGTGAGAAGTGAAACTGCAAGCCGTCCGGGTATAGTGTCGCCGCTTGAATATGTTCCCGGACCATTCCCGTATACGAACTGTATCTTCATCCCCGCGATCAGGCTTGCCGTAGTGATTTCAGCAACAGTATTGACCGGAAGCCTGAAGTTTTTATCGACTGACAGAGTTACAAGCAGCCTGCCGCTGACAGCATCAAGGAATTTAACCGATTGTACAACACCTACCTTGTATCCGTTCACTTCCACAGGGCTCGATTCAGCAAGCCCGCCTACCTGTTCGTAAATAGCATAGTAAATGGCGGTCTTGTTAAAGATGTTCTTTCCCTTGAGAAAACTGAAAACCCATATGAAAACCAGTATGCTCAGTACTGTCGTAAGCCCGATCTTGACCTCATTCGAGAATTTTTTCATAAGGCTGAATAGATTTTACTTTGAATTAAGTGCCTCCTGCAAAGGTAGTATTTTATTGTTCTTAACCGCGATGACAAAGGAGTCGGGGTAATAGCTGCCTATTTTCTTGCGGTGTTCGGAAGCCATGGCATAATCTTCAAAACTGCCTGATGCATACTTGAACTGACCGTCCGATTCAATTTCAACTATATCCTCCAGGCCGTTGAAATTTACCGGTGTAACTTGTTTTCTCGATCCCGAGGTTGCTATCTGAACCATGAACCTTACCTGATTGCCTGATGAGGCTGTTTCCTGAACGCCAGAGGCCTGAACAGGAGTTGTGTAATCGTCGGCAGACCGTGATATATTCGATTTCTTGTCTATTTCGTTTATATAATCCCTTGTTGCCCTGTATATTGCTGAAGCCAGGTAATCCTGGCCATCCTTTGTGTTAAGGTATTTTTCCTCCTCCGAATTGGTCAGGAAGCCTGTCTCGATCAGTACGCTGGGCATCGAGGTCATATACAGCACCAGGAATCCTGCCTGTTTCACTCCGAGATCAACCCTTCCGGCCCTGTTCCTGAACTGGTTCTGTATATTTGAAGCCAGATAGAGGCTTTGCTCCCTGTATGTGTTCTGCATAACCGTGAACATGATGTAGGATTCAGGCGACTTCGGATCGAAATTCTCGTATTTCGTGGAAAAATCATCCTCAAGGAGGATCACCTCGTTCTCCTTCATAGCTACCTCAAGGTTCTGATCGTCCTGTGCAAGTCCCATAATCCAGGTTTCAGTGCCTTTTATAGTCGACTTCGATATTGCATTTGCATGTATAGAAATGAACAGGTCGGCCTTGTTCTTGTTCGCAAAATCGGCTCTCTCGTACAATCCCACAAATACATCGGTCTTTCTGGTATAGAGAACCTCGACGTTCTTGAGATTCTGTTCAATGTAGCTTCCTGCCTTCAGCGCTATCGCGAGGTTGATGTTCTTTTCCTTGCTTATGGCCCCCAGAGCACCGGGGTCCTTGCCTCCGTGACCCGCGTCAATCACTACAACCCATTTTTTCTCCGATCCACCGCCTGCCGATAGCAGAAAGGGGAGTGCCGCTATCAGCAGAATAATACATATCAGTCGCTGAAGATAAATATTGGTATGCTCTTTGACGTTATTAAAATCTGAACCCATATTCAGTTCATGTTTTTTTAATTAGTTTTGCGCCTGAGATACGGACGTCACAAAAACTGTACAAAAATAGTATTAAAGTTGTATTTTTTTAAACAAAAACGGCTGCCTGTAGTGTTACTTGTGATGGTCTGTACTCTTTCATTGTTCTCACAGGAATACATTTCACCCCCTGATACTGTTGTTGTCCGCGCCGATACAATTGTTTTTGATACAATTCCACGAATCATACTAACGGTCTCTCCCAATGCAATCGACAAGAAGGTAAACTATAAATCCGAGGGAACCAAACGAAATGATCTCAGGAACAAGAGGGTTTACATGTCCGATAAGGCGGAGGTTAATTATGATGATATCCAGATCACTGCCGACTCGATAGTGTTCGACATGGCGGCAAGCACGGTATTTGCCACCGGAAAACCCGATTCGGTGGGTGAAATGGTTGGAAAGCCGGTCTTCCGGCAAGGTTCACAGGAAATAGAATCTGATTCACTGTTTTATAATTTCACCACCCGTAAGGCTATTGCCTACAGGATTGTGACAAAGCAGGAAGATGGCCTTCTCAGGAGCCAGGTTACCAAAATGCTCGACGACGGTACCTCCAATATTGCTAACAGCACCTATTCCACCTGCGACGCTGAACATCCGCATTTCTTCATACGTCTTCCGAAAGCCAAGATCTACCCCGGCGAAAAGATCATCTCCGGTCCCGGTTACCTGGTGCTGGAAGGTATACCCCTGCCTGTAGCCCTTCCCTTCGGTTTCTTTCCTATTCAGAAAAAGAGGGCGGCCTCCGGGATACTGGTACCGCGCATTGGACAGGAGCAGCAAAGGGGTTATAATCTGACTGATGGCGGGTATTACTTTGCAATAAGCGATTACTTTGACCTTGCTCTGCGCGGAAGTATATACACCAATGGCACCTGGCTGTTGTCAGCAACATCAAATTATTCAAAAAAGTACAAGTACAGCGGACAGTTCAGCTTCAGCTACGCGAACAATATCTATGGCCACAAGGGCCTTAAAGATTATAGCAAGACATCAAACTACAAACTCGGATGGACCTACAGTCAGGACGCCAAGGCAAGACCGGGTTCAAGGTTTTCTGCTAATGTGAGCATGAGCTCGAGCGGATTCGATAAAAACAACAGTTACGACGTCACAGAACATGTGACAACCCAAAGGCAGTCGAGTGTAAGCTACTCGAAAACCTGGGCAGGTACGCCCTTCAACCTGTCGGCCAGTATGAACCACAGTCAGAATGTAAGGAACAAGACGGTAGCGCTTAATCTGCCCAGGATCAATTTCAACATGGCAAGGATATACCCGCTCAAGCGGAAAGGCGCAGCGGGAGTGGGAAAGTGGTACCAGGAGCTCCAGTTCCAGTACTCCGCTTCGGTCGACAATCAGATCAATACCTACGACAGCCTTCTTTTTACAAACAAGGTTTGGAATAATATGAGAAACGGTTTCAAGCATGAAGCCCCCTTAAGTATTCAGTTCCGGCCTTTCCGGAATTTCTCCATCTCTCCCCAGTTAAGCTACAGCGGAGTGCTTTACACACAGAAGTATGAAAAAAGATGGGATCCCGATTATTTCAATCCTTCAAGAAATGAAATAATCCCCAGGGTGGTCACGGATACCATCCGCGGAACATTCTACGGTCATTCCATAAATCCTTCAATAAGCGCGGGTTTTAATCCCCAGATCTTCGGAACCTTTAACTTCAAGCCTGAATCAAGGGTGCAGGCGATCCGACATGTTGTAAAACCGTCCGTGAGCTTCAGCTATATTCCAGCTTTCAAGGGACTGAGCAGCGATCTTTACCGGACAGTGCAGTCGGATACACTGGGAAATATGACTGAATACTCTGTTTTCCAGGGTAATATCTATGGCACTCCCTCATTGTCAAGACGAAGCAGCAATATCTCATTCAATATTGCCAATATTCTGGAAGCCAAGGTTTTCGAGAAGAATGACACCACGGGCAAGCCTAAAAAGGTCAAACTGATCGACAATCTGGGAATAGCCACCTCCTATAATGTGTTTGCTGACTCCATGAGATGGTCGCCGGTAACCATGGGGATGCGAACAACCCTGATGAATAATATAGGAGTGTCGGCTAACAGCAGTTTCTCACTTTACGGACTCAGTGAAAGGGGAACTCCCATCAATACCTTTGCCTTTGAGCAGAACAGGAAGCTGATGAGGCTGACAAGTTTTTCAGTCAGTCTCGACTTTGACCTTGGGCGCCTTCTTACAGGCGATAATGAAAGATCGTCTCAGCAAACTTCCCGCGGCGCATCCTCCGGTGTGGCTAACCAGGGAATGATGACCGGGGATGAGACCCGTAATATGAGCCAGCCCGGTGATGCGACCTCTCTACTGTTCGATGAGTACGGATATTATATTTTTGATGTTCCCTGGTCGATGAGAGTCAGCTATAATATCAACTATTCCAAACCAGGGTTTAAGTCAAACCTGGCGCAAACTCTTTCGGCAAGCGGGAACGTTAACCTTACCGGGAAAACAGCCATAACCTACACTACGGGATATGACTTTTCGCACAAGGAAATAACCATGACTCAGATAGGCATAACCCGCGACCTTCACTGCTGGGTAATGAGCTTCAACTGGGTTCCCAATGGTTCGATGAAGATGTGGAACTTTACAATCCGTGTCAAGTCTTCGGTTCTTGCCGACCTGAAATACGAGCGCCGCAAGGATTATCACGACAACTTATAACAAGCTCCAGAACAGGGGCAAAAAAAAAGACATGCAGGCGCATGTCTTTTTTATATGGTGTCTTCCAGGTTTGTTACTCGGCAACAATCTCAAAATCAACATCCACCCTGACTTCCCTGTGAAGCTTGACAACAGCCTTGTACTGGCCAACTTCCTTGATCTGGTCATCAGGAAGGGTGATATTCTTGCGGTCGATGTCAAATCCTTTTTCGCTGAGAGCTTCTGCTATCTGAATGGTGTTGACTGAACCGAAAATCTTTCCCGTAGAACTGGTTTTGGCGCCGATAACCAGCGATACTCCGGCCATCTTCGCGGCGGTTTCCAGTGCATCTGCCTTGATCTTCTCTTCTTTATGGGCCCTCTGCTTCAGATTCTCAGTGTGCATTTTCTTTGCTGAAGCTGTTGCAGCAACGGCATATCCCTTTGGGATTAGAAAGTTGTTCGCGTATCCGTTCCTGACAACGACGATATCGTCCTTCTGTCCAAGTTTGTTGATATCCTGCAATAAAATAACTTCCATAGCTGTCCCTCCTTATTTTAACAAGTCTGTGACATAAGGAAGAAGAGCAATATGACGTGCCCTCTTAACGGCTTTTGCCACCTTCCTCTGATATTTCAATGATGTTCCCGTAAGTCGGCGGGGCAGAATCTTGCCCTGGTCGTTGAGAAACTTCTTAAGGAACTCGGGGTCTTTGTAATCGATATACTTTATCCGGTTCTTCTTGAAACGGCAGTATTTCTTCTTCTTTACCTCCACTGTCGGAGGAGTCAGGTATCTGATTTCTGTTTCGTTCTGTGCCATGTATTATTCCTCCTTCGATTTTCCTGATTCTTTTTGTCTTCTTTTCTTCTCTGCATACTCGACGGCATGTTTCTCCATCCTGAATGTCAGGAACCTGATTATCCTTTCATCCCTGCGGTATTGAACCTCAAGTTTTTCAATAAGGTCTCCGGGTCCCCTGAATTCAATCAGGTAATAAAAGCCTGTCGACTTTTTCTGAATTGGATAGGCCAGTTTCTTCAGGCCCCAGTTCTCTTCATGAACGATCTCACCATTGTTCTCGGTGATGATCTTCTTGAATTTTTGTACCGCTTCCTTCATCTGGTTCTCAGACAAAACGGGAGTTGCAATGAAAACGGTTTCGTACTGATTCAACATAATAATAAACTGTATTTGTTAAGATATGATTTTGGCTCGCAAAAGTACAATATTTTTTATTAAAGAAAAATTTTTGCATGATTTTAATACTGAAAGAAATGGATGAATATGCCGACGCAATTCATGCCTGACCGTTAGCTTAATTTGATGCTCCTTTTTCAGGCAGAAAACTTTTTGATTATATTTGTGATTCATCAGATTTCCTTCAGGCTGGAGTCAACAGGTTTATGGAAAATTTCATAGTATCAGCAAGAAAATACAGGCCGGCGACTTTCGACATGGTGGTGGGGCAGGATTCAATTACAAGAACTCTGAAAGCGGCGATAACGGGCAGGCACCTCGCGCATGCCTACCTTTTCTGCGGCCCCAGGGGAGTGGGAAAAACAACCTGTGCCAGGATATTTGCCAAAACCATCAACTGCACTGAGATCCAGGAGAACGGAGAGGCTTGCGATAAGTGCGAATCCTGCCTTTCATTCAACAGCATGCGGTCGTTCAATATTCATGAACTCGATGCCGCTTCGAACAATAAGGTGGAAGACATAAGGAACCTTACCGACCAGGTCAGGATACCTCCTCAGGTGGGCAGATACAGCATCTACATCATCGATGAGGTTCATATGCTATCCCCACAGGCTTTCAATGCTTTCCTTAAAACCCTTGAGGAACCTCCCGCCCATGCAATCTTCATACTTGCAACAAC
>JAXDBC010000101.1:0-11893 GCA_034679225.1 Bacteroidales bacterium
TTCAATTATGAAATAAATTTCAGTAACTTTTCAGGATAGAATCATGCGAGATTATTGATTAATATTTCAAATAAAACAGTATGCCAAAAATTTTGTCAAATCATCATAATGCCTTATATAACAACAAATTATTTAATCATATTTGATAAATAACAATTAGTATTAAACAAATTATCATTATGAAAGCAACAAATCTCGCAATCTGGAGCTTAGTAGCTCTGTTTGCCGCAGGCTTCACCTCCTGTAAAAAAGATGATATAAAAATCACCGAACCACACATGACACTAACTACCACAAAAAACATGGGAGAAATAATAAGCCTATGGATTTATGCAGATAATGAAGACCGATCCGACCTGTGGATAGACCTAAATAACAATGGCATACAAGATAGCGGCGAAGCAGTTACCAAGTTCGACGGCCATAAGAATTACACCCTTGGTGCGCAAACCATAACTATTTATGGTAAAGTAAAGACGCTGCACTGCAACGAAACCAAACTCAAAGCACTTGACGTAAGTAAGAATAGCGCGTTAATAGTATTGAAGTGCCAAGACAACAAAATTTCCACCCTTAACTTAAGCAATAATACTGAGTTGACTCAACTGTGGTGCCATCGCAACCAAATCACTACACTTGACGTTAGCAAGAGTACAAAGTTGATAGATCTGAGGTGCGACGACAACCAGATCACCTCCCTTAATGTTAGCAATAATCCCAAGTTAGAGGATCTGTGGTGCCATGGCAACCAACTTTCCACGCTTGACGTTAGCAAGAATACCGTTTTGGAGATGCTACTTTGCAACAACAATTCAATATATGGCAGTAATATGACCGCGTTGGTAAACAGCTTACCCACCTGCAACGCAGGTAATGAAGGAAATTTTTATGTAGTCAACAGAGACGGGGATGGAAACGTCTGCACTCCGACGCAGGTTAACATCGCTAAAAATAAAAACTGGAATGTAATGGACAGTGAAGGGGCTATCTACTCGGGCAGTAAGTAATTAAGGCTATGTCCCCGGGCGAATCCTTTCTCGAGATAATCAACACACGATAATTGACATAAATACACTACCCAAAACTCTAGCTTCATTCGTCATGCAACCAGTTGATTACAAACAGATTCGAATCAATAAGAAATCCATATAAATTTTGTTGCCCTATGAAACCTACATGTATTGCATACACAAACACGTATCTATATAATTTTCAAACATATGGGTTCCCTGTCTGCCAACAGGCATCAGACCATTGAAATAATAATGAAATCTGCTCTTTTATATTCAGTCCAAATTCTAACTCAAATGAAAAATTCACTTAAGATTTGTTTCTTATTTTTCACTTTATTTCTTTTTTCATGTGAAAAATTCTCGCTTGAGAAAGATGTTATTGAAACATTAACTATCGACAGTGACTCTCATTCATTCATTAACAAGGATGGATATCCTTATTATGATAACAATCTTACCAGTCAACAGGATAAACATGTTTATAAACTTGAAATGAATAAGGATGTTGAATATCGTATTTCAGCATCACAGCCAAACACTAAGGTTCATCAGATAATATTAAACCTCGTGAATAAAAGTAAAGATACTCTGGCAATATCATCAGATGAATCACCATCAAAATCATTTATTGTCATCAAATCTCCAGAAACAGCAACTTATTATCTGATTGTTTCACTCAAAAAAATGATAAATCCTAAATTTGACTATCGTCTGAATTATGAAGAATTAGTTGAAGATGAAGTTTCACTTTCGGGTCTAAATTGGCTTTGTGACGGAACATGGAATATAAATAACTCAGGAGAAGCTGTTTTGACAAATTATGATAGTCGTATTTATCGGCATCTAAAACTAAATAGCCCAGTGTCTGAAAATCCTGATGTTTCATTTATAATTAAATCAAACTCAACCAGTAGTCCTAATGTGGGTATTATTGCAGGTGGATCAGGAGGTCTAATTCAGTTTGGTGAATATACATCTGAATTCCCTGGTAAGGGTCAAGCATTCTTGGCTTTTATAGATGATATGAATTATACATTGATAAACCTGAACACTACTTCTATGTCGTTAGATTGGGGATATCTCTCAGGTATCTTTGATTATTATTCAGGAATAGAATTAGAACTTAAATATGATACGAATTCAAACCAATATCGTATCTATCTCAATAACATATATGTGACAAGTCTCCATTCCGTAATTCAGTTACAGGATTTTTATATTTGTATTCAGGAAAACGGTGAAGGAACAACATTAATCAAAGATTTAGTCATAACCAATTGAATGATTTACAATGTTAAAACGTAGTAAAATTTTAATCATGAGAAAACAAAACAAATTAATTGCCATATCATCTTTCATCGCGCTGATTTTCATGACACTCATTATATCCTGTCAGCATGCAAAAAAGGTAAAATCTTCTGATAAAATTACTGTTGCATGCTATTATTTCCCAAATTACCATACAGGGGATCCAAGAAATATTATCAATAAAGGCAATGGTTGGTCTGAATGGGAACTGGTAAAAGCAGCCAGACCCCGATTTCCGGAACATCACCAGCCAAATGTCCCGGCCTGGGGTTACAGCGACGAAAAGGATCCCATTGTTATGGCCCAAAAGATTGATGCGGCTACAGACAATGGAATAGACTGTTTTATTTTCGACTGGTACATGTATGAAGATGGCCCTTTCCTGAACAGATGTATCGACGAAGGCTTTCTGAAAGCCCCTAACTGCGAACGAATAAAATTCGCTTTGATGTGGGCAAACCACGATTGGCTAGACATTCACCCATTCACTTATGGAACAAAGCAAAAATTACTCTATCCGGGAAAAGTAACTCCAAAGCGATTCGATGAAATATGTGATTTTGTGATCAAAGAGTATTTTAGCAAACCCAATTATTGGAAAATAGATGGAAAAGCTTACTTCTCGATATACGATATACAGAGATTTGTGGAAGGATTTGGCAGCATGGAAGCCACTAAGGATGCAATGGACCGCATACGCGAAAAAGCAATTGCTGCCGGATTAAAAGGTGTGCACTGGAACCTGGTCGCCTGGGGAAATCCAATTCTTCCGGTCGAAAAAGCGCCATCCAATACACCAGAATTTATCAAAGTGCTTGGATTTGATTCAAGCACTTCCTATGTCTGGATTCACCATACAGAATTGCCTGAAACACAAACGGATTATAATTGGGTAAGGGATCAGTATTTCTCACACTGGGAGAAAGCTAAAGAAGAATATGGAGTCCCGTATTTTCCTAATGTGACCATGGGCTGGGATTCAAGTCCACGTTGTGACCTGAACTCGGAATGGGCAAATGTTGGTTACCCTTTTATGAATACGATAAATAACAATACACCCGACAATTTTAAAAGAGCATTGCAGCTGACTAAAGAGAAACTATTAGCCGATCCTGACGGTCCCGGAATCCTGAACATAAATTGCTGGAACGAATGGACAGAAGGGAGTTACCTGGAACCGGATACGGTAAATGGAATGAAGTATCTGGAGGCGGTAAAAGAGGTATTTAAAGAATAGAATTAAAGGGTCAAAAAACAATATGCGATTAACCACATTGCTTATGGGACTTTTTTACTATTCCTCAGTCTCTGGTACTTCTTTTAGAAAATCCGCTCATGCCAAACGCAAGTGTACGTCAACCCCGGTCAAAGTACAGTTAGATAACCGTAACAAACAGTAAACTTATTTTCAGAAAGAATGATTCCGAAAATGAGCAACTTGTGTTCTATACCGACCCAACAACGATAAATATCATGTAAATTGAGCGATTTGAATTATATTTTTAACTCAATTATGGAGACAAAAAATAAATTAATTGAGGTAAAGCAGCAAACCGGTGTAAACATCAGGGAATGTTACCAGTGCGGAAAATGCACTGCAGGTTGTCCGGTAGCTGAAGAAATGGATCTTCGTCCAAGTGTGATCATGCGGATGATCCAGTCGGGAACCAATGAAGCGATGGATCAAATACTTCGGTCGTACACTATCTGGTTGTGTTTAACCTGTGAGACCTGTTATTCGCGCTGCCCCATGGATATCGACATCCCCAAAGTGATGGATTACCTGCGCCAGCGCTCACTGGCCGAAGGAAAAGTACATCCGGAAGCACGTAAAATTGTTGCCTTCCACAAATCATTTCTCAACACCGTCAAGCGGAATGGCCGGTTAAGTGAATTATTCCTGACCATTGATTATAAGATGCGTTCTCTGCGGTCGGGTACTCTTTTTCAGGATATGACGGTTGCTCCGGGGATGATCAGCAGGGGAAAACTGCATCTTATACCCGAACAGATCAAAGACAAAAAAGGTTTTTCCCGATTATTTAATAATCAGCTTAATAAAAGGAAGCCATGAAGATAGGATTTTACCCGGGTTGTTCGCTAACAGGTTCATCACGCGAGTACAAAGAATCGATTCTTGCCATTTCTGAAAAGGCAGGTATTGAGCTTGTCGAAATATCCGACTGGAACTGTTGTGGCGCTACTGCTGCCCATAATCTGAACAAGGAACTGTCGGTATCGTTGCCGGCACGGAACCTCGCTCTGGCCGAATCCGACGGGATAGAAGAACTGGTTGTTCCCTGTGCTGCCTGTTTCAATCGATTGGTGATGACCCAGCACGAACTGAACAAAGACGATAAATTGAAATCTCAGATAACTGAAAAACTTCAGATGCCGTTGAAAAACAAGCTTAAAATTCTGAATGTGCTGCAGTATCTCGAAGAATATTTTGTCCCCCGTCTTGAAGAATTGATCAAAAAACCGTTTGAAGAAGAGGTGGCATGTTATTACGGATGCCTGCTGGTGCGCCCCAATCAGGTGATAAAGGCCGACCGCTGGGAAGACCCGATGAACATGGATGTGATTATGCAGAAACTGGGTGCCAAACCCATCGACTGGGCGTTCAAAACCGAATGTTGCGGAGCCGGTTTTAGCATGTCAAAAACCGAAATCATAGGTGAACTGTCGGGCAAGATTATTCACAATGCCGTGACCAGAGGAGCTAAAGCCATTGTGGTTGCTTGTCCCATGTGTCATTCGAACCTCGATATGCGGCGCCCGGCTATCAATTCATACCTGAAAACAAAGATTGAAGTACCGGTAATGTATATTACCCAGGCCATTGCGCTTGCTATGGGAATGTCTGCAAAAGAGGCCGGACTTCAGCGCCATTTTGTTCCTGTTAGTTTCTCTGTTAACTGTTAAACGAAGGATTATGTCGAGAATAGGTGTTTTTATTTGTCATTGTGGCGAGAATATCAGTGCAACGGTTGATGTCGTTAAAGTAGCAGAAGAAGCCGGAAAGCTTGAAGGTGTAGCGTATAGTACCGATTATAAATACATGTGTTCCGAACCCGGACAGACCATCATCAAGCAGATGATCAAGGAAAAAGGACTCACGGGGATGGTTGTGGCAGCATGTTCGCCGAGAATGCACGAACCAACCTTCCGCAAAGCTTGCTCCGAAGCCGGTTTAAACCCATATATGTGCGAAATGGCGAACCTTCGGGAACATTGCTCATGGGTGCACGATAAAAGCGATGCAACAACGGAGAAGGCAATCGATCTCGTCCGAATGCTTGTTGAAAAAGTAAAGTGCAATAAACCCTTGTACCCGATTAAAGTTCCCGTTACCAAAACGGCACTGGTTATAGGAGGTGGAATTGCCGGTATTCAGGCAAGTCTCGATATTGCCAATTCCGGGCACAAGGTTGTTCTGATTGAGAAAGATCCATCCATCGGAGGCCACATGTCGCAGCTTTCGGAAACATTCCCAACGCTCGACTGTTCGCAGTGTATTCTTACACCGCGAATGGTGGAAGTGGCGCAGCATCCCAATATTACCCTGATGACGTATTCCGAGCTTGAAAAACTGGATGGTTTCATCGGGAACTTTAAGGCAACCATCCGGAAGAAAGCAAAAAGCATTGACGAAAAATTGTGTACGGGCTGCGGGCTATGTACAACCAAATGCCCGACGAAAAAGATACCCAGCGAGTTCAATGCCGGATTGGGTTTTCGTACTGCCATTTATGTACCGTTTCCACAGGCAGTTCCCAACAAACCGGTAATCGACAAGGAAAATTGCCGTTATTACCAGCAAGGAAAATGCAAGGTTTGCGAAAAAGTATGCCCGGCCGGGGCAATCCGTTTTAATCAGGAGGATGAATTGATCGAGATAGAAGTTGGGGCAGTAGTCGTTGCAACCGGCTTCAATGTCATGGAACCATCCGAATTTCCGGAATATGGATACGGCAAATACAAAGATGTAATCACCGGTTTGCAGTTTGAACGCCTGGCTTCAGCATCAGGACCGACATTGGGTGAAATTCGCCGTCCATCAGATGGTAAAATTCCAAAAAAGATTGTTTTTATTGCCTGTGCCGGATCACGTGATCCCGCGAAGGGAATCCCGTATTGCTCGAAGATTTGCTGCATGTACACAGCAAAACATGCCATGCTTTATCAACACAAAGTTCACGATGGCGAATCGTATATTTTCTACATGGACATCCGGGCAGGAGGTAAGAATTATGAAGAGTTTACAAGGCGCGCCATTGTTGAAGATGAAGTAAACTACATCCGTGGCCGCGTTTCAAAAATATATGAAGAGAATGGCAAACTGATTGTAAAAGGTGTCGATACCCTGCTTAACGCGAAGCCGGTTGAAATTGAAGCCGACATGGTAGTGCTTGCATCAGCTGCAGTGGCTAATCCGGGATCGGAGGAGTTAGCGCAACGAATGCATATTTCGTACGATGCTTATAATTTCTTCTCCGAAGCCCATCCGAAATTAAAGCCGGTTGAAACCAATACTGCCGGAATATTCCTTGCCGGGGCTTGTCAGGCACCGAAAGATATTCCCGAAACGGTATCCCAGGCTTCTGGCGCTGCTGCCAAAGTGGCCATCTTGTTCTCACAGGATGAACTGAGCCGCGAGCCGGTAGTTGCTGTGGTAAACCGTTCAGCTCCGCCGCTATATTCTACATGCGTAGGTTGTTTTATGTGCGCAACGGCCTGTCCGTATCAGGCTATCGGCGAAGAACTGATTACCGACCGAAAAGGGAATGTAATAAAGAAGGTGGCCAAAGTGAATCCGGGATTGTGCCAGGGCTGTGGTACCTGCGTGGCTTTCTGTCGTTCAAAATCGATCGACATTCAGGGCTACTCGAACGAGCAGATGTACACTGAAGTGATGGCTTTGCTGAATGACGAATAATAATTAATGTAAGAAAACATATAGATGTATGGACAACCCGAAAAGAGATTTTATCCATGTGCCTATATGATGATTTTAAATATTGTTTATGAGTGAATTTGAACCGAAGATAGTGGCGTTTGTCTGCAACTGGTGTACATATGCAGGTGCTGACCTGACCGGTACCAGCCGGATAAAATACGCGCAGAATGTAAAGATTATCCGCTTCCCGTGTACCGGGCGGATTGATTTCATGTTATTGCTAAAGGCTTTTGCCGAAGGTGCCGATGGAATTATTGTTTCGGGATGCCATCCCAACGACTGCCATTACACTTCAGGCAACTTTCATGCCCGAAGGCGTTGGATTACCTTCAGGAGCTTGCTCGATTTTCTGGGAATTGACGTGCGCAGAATCCAGTTTTCGTGGGTTTCGGCAGCAGAAGGTGCCAAGTGGGCTGAAATTGCGAACACTACCGTGAACAACATTCGCGAACTGGGACCATATACCGATTATGCAAAAGTGGCTGTTCATTTGAAAAAGGAGGCTAAGGTATGAACGAACTGATAAAGAAAGCAGCATCACTGCTCGAAGCGAACGAAGTTCAGGCGGTAATCGGTTATGGATTGGGATCGGCAAAACGACCTCAAGCCATTTTTGTAACCACACCCGCCGGTTGTGAACAGTTGATGTTCGACAACCGGTGCATTCAAAATCTGGCTGTTTATCTTACCAAACAGGAGATCAGGAAGCTTGGGAAACCTGCTATTGTAGCTCCGCTTCCGGTGTTGAGAAGCATTGTTCAGCTGGTTGCCGAACAACAGCTTACCGAAGGCGATCTGGTTGTTTTGGGCATCGATCCCGATGGAAAACTGCTTGAATTCAGCTCATTCAAGGCCATTGAATCTTTTTTGTCCGATCACAAAATTGTAATTGAGGAGAAATACCTGAAGAAGATTGAAGAGATTAAGAATATGCCGGTAGGGGAGAGGTTCGCGTATTGGGTGGAGTTGCTTGAACCATGCTTTAAATGTTATGCCTGCCGTGCGGCCTGTCCGCTGTGCTATTGTACACGTTGTACTATCGAGAACAACCAGCCTCAGTGGATCCCTGTGGCTTCTCATCTGCAAGGGAACCTCGAATGGCACGTGATGAGGGCGATGCATCTTGCCGGGCGTTGTACCGATTGCGAAGCCTGTTATCATGCTTGTCCTCTGGGTATTCCTATTCATCTGTTGAACAAAAGTCTGATTCAGGATTTATCCGAAAGTTTTGGCGATTATGGGCCAAAAATAAGCGAACCCAATGTGCTTTCAAGCTTCGATCCTGATGATAAAGAATCATTTATAAGGTAGTTATGCAAACCGGGAATTATTCGATAAAAGAACCTTCGATGTCGAAATTATTCGACAATCTGGCCGAAAAGGGAAAAACCATATACGCTCCGAAAAACAGAGGGGAACGGATCATATTTCAGAAAGTTGAAAAATTCGGCGAAATAGCCGGGGATTATCTGCTAACGGCCAATTCGGCCAAAGAAGTTGTCTTCCCGCGCTACGAAGAGGTTTTTTCCTATAAGAAGACTAAGGATGGCATTCTGATAAACGATCCCACCGGCAATCCTTTTCCCGAAGTGGTGTTGTGGGGCTCGCGGCCATGCGATGCAGCCGCATTCATTCCCCTGACCAATACTTTTGAGAAGGATTATACCGATAACCTGTATGTCAACCGCAGGAAGAATTTGTTGGTACTGAGCTTTAGTTGCAATACCTGCGATGAGTTTTGCTTTTGTACCTCGGTGAATGGTGGCCCCGGTAATACTGCCGGCAGCGACATTCTTTTCACCAAACTTTCAACCGGTGATTATCTGGCTGAAATCATCACGGAAAAGGGTAAGAAAGTTGTTGAGAAAAACCCTTCACTCTTTGAAGCTGCTCCGGCAGAGGGAAAAGAACAGAACCTTGCAAAGGTGGAAACCCGATTCAACCAGGATGAAATTCAGGCAAAGCTCCATGAATTGTTCGAAAACCCTCTTTGGGCTGAAAAATCGAGGGCTTGTCTGGGATGTGGCTCCTGCGTATTTGTTTGTCCGGTTTGCAGTTGTTTCGATATTCAGGACGAAGCACACGGAAGTCAGGGTACCCGTTTGCGTTGCTGGGATTCGTGTGGATTTTCACTATTCACCCTGCACACTTCGGGGCACAATCCCCGGCCTGATCAGGGTACACGCTGGCGTCAGCGAATCCTTCACAAGTTCCGGTACATGCCTGATAAATCAAAAGTGGCCGGATGTGTTGGTTGCGGGCGTTGTTCGCGTTTGTGCCCTGCAGGGATCAATATTTTAGATACAATCACAGCGTTATAAAAAATGGTAAATCATATAAATGGAGAACACACTAACATGAGCAATCCAAATATCTACATACCTTACCAGATGAGGATCGAAAAAATTACCCCGGAGGCACCGGGTGTAAAAACTTTTCGGTTAAAATTTGTCAATGAAGAAGATGCAGCAACTTTTACTTTCAAAGCCGGTCAGTTTGGGGAATATTCCATTTTCGGAGTTGGCGAGTCGACCTTCTGTATTGCTTCGTCTCCCACCAGGAAAGGGTATATCGAATGCACTTTCCGTCAGGCAGGAAAAGTAACTTCAGCTCTCGCATCTGCCGAAGAAGGCGATATTGTTGGTTTTCGCGGGCCTTACGGGAACATCTTCCCGATTGACGAATGGAAAGGCAAAAACCTGTTGTTTATTGCCGGAGGCATTGCACTTCCACCCATGCGTTGTGTGATTTGGAATTGTCTCGACTTGCGTGAAAATTTCAAAGATATTACCATCGTTTACGGTGCCCGTTCGGTTGATGATCTGGTTTATAAACATGAATTGGAAGAGTGGAAAAACCGCCCCGATGTAAACCTTGTCACAACTGTCGACCCCGGTGGAGAGACCCCCGACTGGAAAGGAGAAATTGGTTTTGTTCCATCTGTTGTAGAAAAGCTTGCCCCGTCGGCCGGGAATACCATTGCCATTGTTTGCGGACCTCCCATCATGATTAAGTTTACCTTTCCGGTGCTGGAAAAGCTGGGTTTTGCACCCGAAAATATCTATACAACACTTGAAAACCGTATGAAATGCGGCTTTGGCAAATGTGGCCGCTGCAACGTGGGCGAGGTGTACGTGTGTAAGGATGGACCAGTTTTCAGCTATGAACAACTGAAACTGCTACCTGCTGAATATTAGGTTTTCAATTATTTGCAGAATTCTTTCCAGGGCATCACTGCACCCTTACCGGCTATTATGTTAACTGTAAGAAACAACAAATAACCTCCGTGGATGATTAAAAAGACCATTCCATACTGCCTTCTGGTCTTTAAAATTGACCTTCTCGTTTCAATTGCAGTGACTGTTATTACAAGCACTTTGTCACCAAAAGGTATTACGTTTGAATCAATGTCATACATATTCATGCTTAGCTACTTCTCCGGCGGATTTCTACTAGGGATTCTCTTCTTCGAGATCGCCAGGAAACAAGAATACTATTTCTACTATAACCTCGGGATTTCAAAACTCAGATTAGTCCTTATATCGTATTTGTTTAATCTAGTCATTATCTTACCATTCTTGATAATTGCAGCATATGCAAGATATATTTGAAGCTGACAGTATCAGAAAATCATTCGGGGACAAGCAGGTTCTCACTGACATCTTTTTAAGATGCCAGACTGGGGATATAATCGGACTGCTTGGACGAAATGGTTCAGGAAAATCGACACTTCTTAAAATACTATTCGGAACCCTATATACTGAACACAAACATATCACTATTAATGGTGGCCTTGTAAGTCAACCGTTTAAGAAAACAGGTATAATAAGTTTTCTACCGCAAGACAATTTTCTGCCCGGAAATCTTACGGTAAAGAAAACCGTCAATCTATTCGATCATCAGATAGATCAGGATCAGTTCTTTGACGACCAGGTTCTTTCGAAAGTTACCGATGTTAAAATCAGGGATCTTTCTGGAGGAGAATCAAGATATCTGGAGGTTAAATTAATATTAAGCCAAAAATCAAAATTCATATTTCTAGATGAGCCTTTTAATGGCATCTCACCAATTCATATTGAGCTTATAAAAGAAATGATAAGGAGTCATTCAAATAGTAAAGGAATAGTATTAACAGACCATGACTACAGGAATGTCCTTGATGTTGCAAACAAATACATGGTGCTTTATGACGGCGGAATAAAACTTCTAAAATCAAAAGATGATTTTATATATTGGGGATATATACCTTATAAATAAGCAATTGCAGTTAACAGTGCAGGGAATATTTGTAATATTTTATGCCATCTCACCAAATTGTCGGGCTGTTAAGTGTCGTGTTAGTGTATATGGAAAAAAGATAGCAAGACTTTTATATCAAGAATGAATTCATTAATTTTTGCATCAGGTTTTGGTGGTATTATTGAACAAGTGCTGCCAGTATCGTTGTTCTTTATATTTTCCATACCTTGCAAGCTGTAAGAAATTTATTCGACCACGGATGGACAAAAACAGGATAAAAGTCTCCAGGAGAAACATCCTTCTCCATTTATTAATATTTGGTAACTTGTCCATCATGTTAAGAATGAGTGTGTTATAAGGTTTTTGTTCCCTG
>JAXDBC010000102.1:0-26080 GCA_034679225.1 Bacteroidales bacterium
TTTGTGACGACAGTATGATACAATAATCCTATTGGTTATGTCCCGGCATATCAGGGCCAATGAGTTTCGAAAGGGGATACCATTCCCAATCTCAAAATTATCAAACCCGTGAAATTGTTCTGCAAAATAGGGATTTGCTATGGGAAGTTAAAGCTTCAACCATGAACAGCTGCAATGCAGCTGGACAAAGAAGTCACGTATGTGACTTAATTTTAATAACCCCCGGTGCTAACCGGGGGTAAAGTACTCTAAATGGTTATAAGCCCTGAAGGGGCGTGACATATTAGGATTTTTCCGGTTTATCATGTATCTTGCTAACGTCTCGTTGTATTATTAACCAAAACTCTAATGCTATGGCAAGCTATCGTCAACTGTTGTATCATCTTGTCTTCAGGACAAAGGACAACATCCCTTCCATTGACCAGGATCATGTGGAGCGGCTTTACTCCTATATATCCGGGATAATCAGAAACAAAAACAGCCATATGTATTGCCTGAATGGTACTGAAAACCATCTTCACATCCTGACTGATCTTCATCCGTCCGTGGCTTTGGCAGATTTTATGAGAGAGTTAAAAGCGTCCACTTCAAAATGGGTGAAAGAGAAAGGGTTTCTTCCACGGTTTGAGGGATGGGCTGAAGGCTATGGATCTTTCACCTGTTCATATTATGATTTGGGTGATCTGGTTGAATATATCCGTAATCAACAGGAGCATCACAAAAAGAAGTCTTTTGAAGAGGAATACAGAAGTCTTATTCAGATGGCGGGTATTAATATTGATGAAAGGTATTTCCCCTAAAAGTCTCGCTCCCCGCTAAAACGGGGCACGCTCCTTCGGAGCTTAACGATCGTGGGGGTGCCATACCTCCGGTTTCACCGGAGGTTATTAAAATTCTTCTCTTTCAGAGAAGCTGCCGGTTGATGGATGCTCCTCCGGAGCATGTCAGATCCAGGGAGTTTTATGACGAGAGGATGATACAGTAATCCTTATGTTATGGTCATGTCGTGGCACATCAGGGTCAGGGAGTTTTGTGGTGGAAATATGTCACAGGGATCTTTTTGCTCTTGTTATTGCACCTAAAGGTCAGTGAGTATTATGATGGGATGAATGTCACAGTAATCCTTCAGAAATGCACTTCTTTGGTAAGCTTTTTATAATATCGGTTCCTCTGCTTGAACATTTTCTCAAAGTAGTCAATTTTGGAATCACGATAATCAAAAATTACCGGAGGATTCTCTGAATGTTGTATGCGTCCAATATATTGTATTAATTTCCCTTCAAAAGCAAAGGGATATGCAATGACGAGACATTCCAGATTATTTAAATCAATTCCTTCGCCAAAATATTGTCCCGTAGAAATTACGATTTTATAATGGCCTTGTTTAAGCTGTTCAATTTTACTTTTTCTACTACTTTCTGAATCTCCTCCATGAATTGTAATGGTCTCATATTTGTCTTTAAGGTAAAGGTTAAGAATATCAACATGAGCCCTCCGCTCTGTCAAAATTAGAAATGTTTTGAACCGGATTGAGTTTTTTCTGACATCTTCTAATATTAATGAATTCCGGTTAGTATCATGAATCAGAATTCTGGAAATGGTTTCGTATTTATCAATTTTATAATCAAAAGGGGCATATAAATTTGTCTCTTTGATATTTATCTCAATTTTAGTTTGTTTCTGCCTGATCTGATCAACCTGCCCAGCATTATACAAAATACTTCCAATGTAAACATAAATCAGTTTTTCGTCATTGTTTTTACGTTTCGGCGTGGCTGTGAGTCCGTACAAATAATATGAATTAAAGTTGACAATTGCTTCTCTAAATGATTTTGCTGGAATATGATGACATTCATCCACAATAATTGTCCCAAAGTTGTTTGAAATCTTTTCAATCTCCTTGCATCTTGCAAGTGATTGTATCATTGCAACAGTGATTTTTTTTCCGATTTTAAACTTTTGATTCCCAATCTGACCTATTTCTTTCTTTGGTATTTTAAGAAAATCTTGAATTCTGTCAATCCATTGGTCAAATAACTGTTTTCTATGTACAATAATTAAGGCCGGCTGTCTTTTTAGTCCTATTAATTCAAGTCCAATTACCGTTTTACCTGATCCAGGTGGCGAAACAATAACTCCAAAGTCCTTATTAAGAATTTTCTCTATTGCAGCCTCCTGGTTCGGTCTCAATTCGATATCTGACTCAAAGTCAACCGGGTCAAGTTTTTTCCTTTTGTCAATAATCTTAAAAGGCAAATCTTCCTTTCTGCAAAAGGTAATTAAATTACCAACAAATCCCCGAGGCATGATTACTTCTTCCTGAGTCTCTTCGACTAACCTAAAATACTTTTCAAGATTAAAGGTGGATTTCCCCATGTTTTTCTTAACCAGGTAATCCGAGTTCATGAAATTAAGATTTTCCCTAATAAACTCAATGAGTTTTCTATTAAGGTGAAGCCGCTTTAGATATATTTGGCCACTAATTTGAATCTCAATTGTTTGCCTGGAATCCCGGTCAAAACTTGACTTAATGAAATCATCGACTTTTTCGTTAAAAATATCTTTATAAATGGATTTAAATTTATCCGTGGACAGTTTACGAAAGGTCTTTATGATTTCAAACTGGTTGTCGTACGGTAAGTAATTTTCAGGGTTCAGAAATGCTGAATTGCCATTCATTAGCGCATTGCCATTAAGTGGAAGTGCTATCAAATTACCCAATCCTTTCCCTGTATGAAAATCCTGATTAGGGAAAAGTCTGTCAAAACTTGCCTCTTTATCGAAATGAGAAATGACTGAAGCTTCTCTTAAAAGTTCATATAATAGTTTTCTTGTCTGCTTTGCCGGAAAGTTCTCCTCAAAGAATATCCATAAATGCCCACCATTACCTGAGCGGGAGCGTTCAACATAGGCAGGAATTTCATGCTTTGCACATACCAGATGCAACTTTTGAATAAATTCTTTCCAATTTTTGTCATCAAAATCAGCGGCAATAAAAAAAGAAGAATTGTCTTCCAAAAGAGGGTAGATTCCAATAGTTACGGTTCCCTGAAAATGCCGCTTTAATACTTCATCAGTAAGTGGTTGATACTCTTTTTTTGAGTAATCCTTAAAACTACCTCCTTTAGATTTGTGTATTTTATAATCATTCCAGTCCACTTTGTAAGCAGGCATATAACCAGATTTGTTATCTTTCGCCCAGCGGATAGCGTAAATATCCTCCCTACCTCTAAACAAGGACTTGAATGATTCAATATGGTCAATATAGGTCATTTAGCAAAAGTAAGCTATTTTCATAAAAACTCGTTTTTGAAAAAGGGGGGTTGCAGCCATCCCCTTTACGGAACACATACAACTTTTATTTAAGATTGCCAGGGTTTTACAAAGTTCAAAAAATAAAAAAGAGGTCGAAAATGACCTCTTGTCTACTTCAGCTCCCCAGGCTGGGCTCGAACCAGCGACCTACGGATTAACAGTCCGCCGCTCTGACCAACTGAGCTACTGAGGAAGATTTCTTGCGCTCAAATTTAGCGTGCCAAAAATAAGCCCTTTATGTGAATTAAGCAATATCTTTACAAAAAAAAATGGATGATGCGAATATTGGGAATAGGCAACGCACTCGTTGATATAATGACACTCCTGCAGGGTGAGTATATTCTCCGGGAATTCAAATTGCCCAAAGGCAGCATGCAACTCGTTGACAGGGAAAGATCAGAAGGAATAAAAGCAGCAACAGCTATATTCCCAAGAACCTGGACCTCCGGCGGATCAGCCGCCAATACAATCCACGGTCTCGCTATGCTGGGAGCCGATACAGGATTCATCGGGTCGATAGGAAGAGACGACACCGGCGACTTCTTCGAGAACGATATGAAAAAAGCAGGAGTCAATACTCTCCTGATACGAAGAAATTCACCAACCGGAACCGCCGTCGCCCTTATTACCGAAGACACCGAAAGGACATTCGCCACCCACCTTGGCGCTGCAACCGAACTAAATGAAACTGACCTAAATCCCCTCCTTTTCGAAGGATATGACATACTCTACCTCGAAGGTTACATCATAAACAACCTGCCCCTGGTTGAAAAAGCCTGCAAAATCGCCCAAGAAAAAAACATGCTTGTCGCGATCGACCTGGCAAGCTATAACGTCGTGGAAGAACATATTGATTCTTTCCGGAAAATAGTGTCCGGATACGTGGATATCCTGTTTGCCAATGAACAGGAAGCCAAAGCTTTCACCGGACTCGACGGAGAACAGGCTCTCCATGCACTTTCAGAAATGGCACCAACGGTAATACTGAAAACAGGCTCTGAAGGATCGTGGCTGAAAACCGTCGATGAAACAATTAGAATAAGCGCTTACCCCGTAAAATGTGTCGACACAACCGGGGCCGGAGACCATTATGCCGCCGGATTTCTCTACGGATATGCCAATAAGCTGCCTCTGGAAAAATGCGGAATCCTCGGATCATTCATGGCCGGTAAAGTAATAGAAATAATAGGCGCCAGAATGGACAACGCCAGGTTCAGGGAAATAAAAGAAGAGTTAAACAGGATTCTTTCCTGATTCCCCGATAAGCGGAAAATATCACCCGAAGTCAGCCTCGAATAATCACAAACAGTCAATCAGGCCATCTGCACGGGTCTTCCGGCTTTGTAGCCGCTCAGCCCGTAGTAAGCAACAAATGCAAAACACACCAGCGGTACTATGAATCCCATTGCCATGGAGGAAATATCAGCAATGTAACCCATAAGCAAGGGGAATAGAGCGCCTCCCACTATTGCCATCACCAGGAATGACGAAGCCCTCTTGGTAAGAGGCCCGAGACCCTTGATCCCCAGGGCAAAAATAGTGGGAAACATAACTGACATAAAGAAATATGTAGAGAACAGGGCTATAACCGATGTCCATCCAAGTCCTGCCACAACCAGAGCCATCATAAGTACATTGGCAATGGCATAAAAGGCAAGAAGCCTGTTAGGCTTTATAATCCTCATGAATATCGTGCTGCCCGTAAAACGCCCCAGCCAGAACAATCCCATTCCTCCGATTCCAAGTATCAGTGATGCCTGCCGGTTGGTCAGCGTGGGTAGCTCCTCTGTAACATAATTGATGAAAAAGCTGTTGACTCCCGTTTGAGCCGCAACATATAGAAACTGAGCAACAACGGCAAGAATGAAATGCGGGTAGTTCAGCAGATCCCTAATGCTTCCTGCATTCCCACTTGATGATACTTCAATCTCCTCCCTCACAGGCGGAAACTTTATCCTCCAGAAGAATAAGGCTACAATCAGCACCAGAGTGCCTATAAGCATGTACGGAAGGGCAATCGTCGAAAACTTGTTCCCGCCTCCGCTTCCGGAAAAAATAAGAATACCCCCGACCAGTGGACCCGCGATCCACCCCAGACCATTAAACGACTGGGAGAAGTTTATCCTCCTTTCAGCATAATCGGGAGGACCCAATACTGTTGTATAGGGATTTGCCGCCGTCTCGAGACAGGTTAGTCCGCAGGCTATTATGAAAAGGCAGATGAGAAAGCTTCCGAAAGTCTGGATAAAGGTTGCGGGAAACATCAGAAATGCTCCCCCAGCGAACAGCAGAAGCCCAATTATGATTCCCCTTTTATAACCCACTTTCTGCATCAGCATTCCTGCAGGAACAGCCATCAGGAAATATGCTCCGTAGAAGACAAACTGTATAAAGGCAGATTTCGCCCTCGACATGCTGAGAAGCTCCTGAAAATGCTTGTTCAGGACATCAATGCAACCGTGGGCAAAGCCCCATAAGAAAAAAAGACTGGTAACAAGTATAAAGGGAACCAGAAATCCGTCGTAAACAAGCTTTTGCCTGTTCCCGCCTGAAGTAGAACCACTATTCATAGACAATCATATTAGTCAGTACAAGATTGTCATGTTTTGTGAATTTTCCAATAATCTATAAAATAAAAAATTTCGCTTTTTGATCCCGGAACCATGTATGCAGAAATAACCCGCGATTCATGTTTTCCCGGCAAAAAGATTAAGGAAAAGAGGATATATTCTCTAAATACCGTGGATGTTAAGTCCTCCGCTGACCTCAAACACCATCCCGGCGGAATAATCCCAGTCACCCCTGGCAATCGATGCGACGGCCTTTCCGACATCGCCCGGCATACCCCATCTTCGCTGGGGAACAAAACCGTCATTGACCAGTTTTGTATACTTGTCGGTTTGCTTGATTGTCATATCGGTCATAATTATCCCCGGCCTGATCTCAAATACACGAATGCCTTCTCTGATAAACCGGTCGGCAAAAACGGTCGAAGCCATGCTGAGTCCGGCCTTTGAAATGCAGTATTCGGTTCTGTCGGGCGATGAAAGACTGGCTGAAACTGATGTTATGAATATTATGGATGGTTTGTAGTTCTGAAGCTTGCCTTTCAACCATAGCATTTCCCTTGCAACCTTCTGTGCAAAGAAAACAGGACCGCGAAGGTTGATATTCATTATGCGGTCGTAATTCTCTTCTGTCATCTCGAGCAGATCCTTCTTCTGAAGGGGAGCTACTCCGGCATTATTGACAAGAAAATCAATGCGGCCATACCTTTCAAGTATGTTCGAAACAACTTCCGCATGACATGTGGTGCATGATATGTCGAGCCCGATCGGGAAGAATTGCACTCCCCGTTTTTCAACTTCCGGCCCGAGAATTTCCATGCCCTCGCTGTTGACCGATCTGGCAATTGCAGCAATATCAAATCCTTCGCCCGCCAGGGCTGTTGCAACCGCACGACCGATCCCCCTTGAGGCCCCGGTAATGACGGCTACAGGTTTCCCGTTCATGAGAAATGAGCTTTTCAGGTTTGGTTTGAGACTTTAAAGTTAATAATTTGTTGAATCGGAGATGAACCCATAATAATAATCTTCAAAATATTCTTTCCATACCTTAACAATCCTCAGCTTATGCTCCGGGATATAACTCACCACAAGACTAACATCCATGATCATATCACACAATATGAACAGGGATTCCGGGCATTTAAAAATAAAAATTGGATGTGCTAAATCTCGGATTGACTACATTGTTATAAATGGAGCCAAAGGTATATCTCAGCGCAATACCCCCGTCAATCCGGTACTTCGTTGCCAGCTCCCTCAGCCTCAGCAGCCTCTCGGCCTCTGTGATGCCTCCTTTCTTAAGGTTTAGCTGATCGTTGATATGAGCAACACCTCCGCGCACCCTGACCGAAAGTCCCTTGAATATCCTGACGTTAATGAATGAATTAAGCTGTATCCTGTTCATTGAAAAATCATGGAAATAATTGGACCCTATAATCGAAACCGATACGGAACCCCATTTTTTCCTTGACTCAATGGCTATATTCAGCCTTTGCAGGAAAAGATTCTCCCTTGTCTTGTTGTATACGGTTGTATCTATATAATTATTCACCTGAAAGCCCGCACCGTAAAGTATCCTCAACTGCCTGTGCGTGGACTCCCTGTATGGAAATATGTTATACTCGACTGATGGAAGCACATTGGCTGACAAATCATAGTTTTCACGCGTGGACGATCCTATATCCCACCTGAGTCCGGCTGACCAGTGTTCGCCCAGACTTTTTACAAACAGGTTCTGGGCAATAAGGTCGCTTGTTTTATAAATATTTACAGTTTCTTCTTCTGTCCCGGCATTCCTTATGAACTTTTCCCGGTTGTAAAAATGATCTATCTCGATCTCAAGTTTTATATCGGGTGTTATCTTGCTGATATCTATTGAATTCCTCAGAAACAGCTCCTTGTTTGTCTCTTCTGCATCAAAGCGCGGTTCCGTGGAAATCGCAAACACCCAATTGTTCCACCTGTCGACTACTTCCTGAGATTCAAGATTGCCGGAATGGCTTATTTCAATCTCATCAAAAAGAGGCGTTCTGGCAACATATCTCATAAGCCCCATCTTAAGCATGTCTGTCCTCTTTTTCCTTTCTATGGTATTGGTCTGGTCAGGGCTGGTCGTATAGGTCAGGGTATCGCTCATTCCCTGAAATTTCCCCTGGCCATGGAATACATAGGTGAATTGTTCTCCCCCGCTTCCTGTATTCTGATCAGTGACCAGTATGTAAACCTCCGCTTCTTTGACATCCCTGACATAATTTATATAAGGTATTTCCTGCCTGGTGTAATTCATATCACAATCATTGCAATCAAGAAAGATCTTAACGGCATTGTTTCTGGATGTATCCTGAGCTCCGGCTTCCTGCGAAAATACAGCGGAGGTCATGGTATTCAGGATGATCAGGCTAAAAAGCACAGTAATTCTTCTAATCCTCATAATGGGTATTTAGGTTAATACATTAGTTAAGCTGCCAAATATCCATAATTCCGCCAACACACGAGCCCTCTGACGGGGGATATATGTGCCTTTTAATCTTTTTTAACAAGATTCAGGACTTTTTTCACCGCCTTCTTCTTCGCATTCGTCTTCTTCAGGCCACTCAATTACCGGTTGCTGAGGACCTTCCTTCCTGTAAACGACGGAAAGTATAATTCCTGAAATAAAACCAAGCATATGAGATTCCCAGGAAACATCCTGGTAGATATCAGGAAAAATACCCCACACCATTGATCCGTAAAGGAATACAATAAGAAGCGACAGGGCGACAAGTCTGAAATACTTTCGTAAAATGCCGCTGAAAAACAGAAATGAAGCTAATCCGTAAATAAGCCCGCTGGCACCGATATGCCATGCAGGCCGCCCTGCCAGCCATACCGACAAGCCCGTGAGGAACCAGGTCCACAGAGATACCCTGACAGCAATCCCGGAATAGAAATAAAACAACGCGCTGCCCAGAAAAAACAAAGGAAGCGTATTATTGAACAGATGTCTGAAACCTGAATGTATAAAAGGTGAAAAAATGATCCCGGGAAGGCCTTTTACAGATAATGGGAATATGCCCAGACGGGTAGGATCCAGTTCGAACAACAACTCGCTGATCTTAAGCAGCCACATCATGAAAACAATTATCCCTGGTATCAGCATGCTCAGCCTGAGTTTCTTAAGGAAGAATGCCCTTTCGGTTCCGAAACTGCTGTCAGGATCAGACATTATGAGTGTGGTTTTGATGCCCGGCAGCAAAGGCAGCATTGCTGCCGGGCAATATGAATCTGTGTCTAATCTCTTCCTGGAAATACGATTCCGGCCGATTCCCGTATTCTGTCGAGAGTCTTCATCAGCCCGGCGCTGAATGAAAGCGGAACTACAGGGCTTTCCTTCAACTGCCTGTCGAGACAGTTCATCACCTCTTCAGCTTCCCAGTGATATCCAAGCGCGGGGGGAGTGAAAGTAAAGGTCTCCTTGTCCTTCCCGTGAAGCTCAAGGATTACCCTTTGATTCATATCGCGGCCCCTGGAAGCAGTCAGGTTCCCATTCTCGCAAAGAAGATCACATCCTATCCCGTTGTTTGTCCGGTACGAACTGTAAATGGTCGCCAGACTTCCGGAGTTGTATTTCAGTATAGCATTGATCGATTCCTCCGATCCTGTTTCTCCGAAAAAAGCCGAAGCCTTAACTTCATCGGGAATTCCCAGAAAAGTAAGGGCATCGATGACGGGATATATGCCTATGTCAAGAAGGGAACCGCCTCCAAGCGATATGTTGAATTTACGGTCAAGGGGATTGTAGGGAGGGATGAACGAGAACCAGGCATGCATGTTGATAATCCTGCCCAGTATACCTGATTTGATTATTTCATGAGCCTTGATATAAAACGGCTGGAAAGGCGGCCACAGGGCTTCCATCAGGAAAACATCCTGACGGCGGGCCTCGGCAATCATATCATCAGTCTCCCTGCTGTTAAGCGAGAATGCCTTCTCGCACAATACCGCTTTTTTGTTCCTCAGACAAAGGAGAGTCTGAGTGTAATGCTCCGAATGCGGTGAAGCAATGTAAATAACATCCACTTCAGGATCACCGGCCAGTTCTTCGTATGATCCGTAGTATTTCTTAAACCCATGTTCTTCAGCAAACTTCTTTGCCCTGCCTGTATCACGCGATCCTATGGCATACAGCTCAGCATTGTCAAGGACTTTCAATGCATTTGCAAATTTTGCCGCTATCCTTCCGGGAGCAAGTATGCCCCATTTGTATCGTTTTGCCATTTATTCTGTTGTTAATAGGTAAACCGTGTAAATATAATCAAAGTGAAGAAAGGAAAAAAGGACGGAGGGACGGAAGAGAAGGGGAGAAGGGGAGAAGGGGGGAATGGGAGAAGGGGGGAATGGGAGACGGGGGGAATGGGAGACTGAGGGACGGAGGGACGAAGAGACCAAGTAATGAAGCGACCGCAAGACCGCAAGACTGCAAGACCGCAAGACCGCAAGACCGCAAGACAATGTATTATGTGCTGCTAATAGAACTTGTATCTCTTGTCAACAATGTTTGCAGCTTTCCTGAGTGCTTCGTAGGCTTCGTAACTGCCTCTCATCTGATAGGTTGCATTCAGCCTTTCCCTGAGCAGGTCGAGATCATCTTCGCTGGTCTGGACAAGGTTGTTAACGCTAAGCATATATACCCCGTTCTCCCCCTTAACGGGTCCAGATACTGCTCCCTGCTTCGATGATGCTGCAGCTGCTATCAGGGCCGGTTCCACTCCGGCACCCTGAACAGAATATGACCTGAAAGTGACCTGTGTTGCATCCTGAACCGAAAGGCCCATCGATGCAGCTATATCTTCAAGACTCTTGCCGTTGCCGCTGTTCTTTTCAAACTCTGTCGAGATTATCTCAGCCTTCTTTTCTTTTGCCACCTGGAACCTGATATCGGTTTCAACATCCTTGATGGGAGAAATTCCGTCTTCGGTTACCCTGGTGCAATATGCAACCACATATTTATTGCCGATTTCAAAAACAGCCTGTTCATTGTTGTCAAGCACTATTTTGCCTTTATCAGTCTGAAACAATGATATCACCAGGTTTCTGGGATTTTCCAGACCCGGCAATGTCTTCTGCTGGGGGCTGATATCATTGGCTACCCTCTTGGTCAGGCCTTTTTCAGTGATAGCCTGGTTGAATTTTTCGTATGTGTTACTCGCACCTGCAAACTGGCTGGCATCACTGTAAATCCTCTGATTCGTCATTGAACCGGGAATGATCTTTCTGTCGACTATTCCTATATGATACTTGCGTGAGGTCCTTGATTGTGCCAGTATCTCTATGATATGAATGCCAAATGTGGTTTCAGCAGTAACAATATCACCTTTTTTACCTGTAAAGCACGCGTCGTTGAAAGGAACTACCATCATTCCTTCGGGGAACCATCCAAGGTCGCCTCCGAGCTGGGCAGAACCCTGATCGTCAGAACTGGTGAGCGCGAGTGTCGCGAATGGTGTACCTGTTTTTATCAGTTTCAAAAGACTGTCAGCTGTTTCCCTGGCGTCAGTAAGGCTGCGAATCTGTCCGGCTGAGATGAGAATGTGACGAACATGAACGGAGTCGGGCCTGTCGGCTACATCCAGAAGCCGGGCTATCTTCAGCGATCCGTCTTCGTTATAGGGACCAAAAACTGCAGTTTTGTCTTCTTTTTTTGCAAAATCAGCAAGCTGAGCGGGAACTTCCGCGATGGGAACATAAAATCCCACATGCCTTGTATCGGCGGTCAGGTTTATATACTGAACAGGATCCTCAGCCGCCATGAATTCACCGGCAGCATTGTTGATCCAGTCTTCTGTCTGCTTTATATCTTCCTCCGAAGGGATAATATCGAAAGTAATGTATTCTATATCCCTGAGAGCTGTTGTCTTGAAGCTTTCCTTGTTCTTGTTGTAATATGATTCAATGTCAGAGCTTGTTATTTTAACCAGTGAATCGGGGATTGATGAGTAGTTTTTCACAATGTAACTGAAATCAACGGTCGACGCTGAAAGCTCCCTGTCAAATTCCGCCTGCTTCGATGTCACGTAAAGACCTTTTGAAACCAGTGTGTTGTACTTTGTTCCAAGCCTGTCGTTTACTATCTCGTTTTCAAAGAAAAGCCAGTATTTGTTCGTTGTTTCATCAAATTCCGTATTCTTAAGGAAATTAACAAGAACCGACTTGTTGAATGCACCTGTCTGCTGGTCGGTGAAAAGCTGAAGTACAATAGGATGAGGATTGTTCCCCAGAACAAGTTCATCAACTTCTTCGGAGCTTACTCCGACTCCAAGCTTCCTGTACTGATTGTCCAGGATCCTTTCCCTTATCATCTTCTGCCATGTCTGTTCCCTTATTGATTCAGTGGTGGCTTCATCAAGACCGGTGTTGCCCGAAAGCTTGTAGATCTCAACAAGGTTTGACACTTCAGTTTCAAATTCCTGGTAGGAGAGCGACTCGTCTCCAACCGTTCCTATCTCATAGTATTTCCTTGCTTTCGCGCTCTGACCTGTACCTCCGCTGAAAAAATCACCTATAACAAAGATGAACAACGAGAGGCCAATAACAACGGCAACAAGAACTCCTGCCTTTTCCCTTAAAAATTGAAGTGCTGACATGAATGATATCTTCTTTGGATATAATATATTTTTTAAAAATCAGGCGACAAATATAACAAATTTCCAGTTAAAAAAGGTTTAGCTGCCATTTGCATACCATAAGTAATTATATGGTTCAGGGTCGCCGGCTGAAACGGCTGTTTTTAAGTAAACTATGGTATGAACAGTTAAAAATTCAATTTACCCCCTCTGTTAGGGGGGTGTGGCGATAAAAGAGCAGTTTTTTATAAAAAAATATTGAAATATCAGGGGGGAGTATTATAAAAACATATTTTTGCGTCGAATTATACATATGACAATGGCAGAACTCAGATTTAGTGCATTAAAGGAAGCCTTTGGGAGAGCGCCTCTCGAAATCACACCTCCGGAAAAGAACATTTCAAAGTACTTTGGGATAGATGTTTTCAATCTGCACAAGATGGAACATTACTTGTCTACGGAGGCGTATATGGTGATCAAGCGTGCTATCAACGAGGGGAAATCGCTTTCACTGAAAGAAGCTGACCAGGTGGCGATAGGCCTGAAGGCCTGGGCGCTCGAAAGAGGTGTCACACATTACACCCACTGGTTTCACCCGCTTACCGACGGTACGGCAGAAAAACATGATGCTTTCATTGACTTCGGAGAGAACGGGCATCTCGTTGAGAATTTTTCAGGTAAGGTACTTGTGCAGTCAGAACCTGATGCTTCAAGCTTTCCAAGCGGAGGGATACGAAACACTTTCGAAGCGAGGGGATATACGGCCTGGGACGTTTCCTCTCCCATGTTCATAGTAGGGAATACTCTTTGTATACCTACGATCTTCGTATCATACACCGGCGAGGCTCTCGACTACAAGGCCCCGCTCCTGAAATCCCTGTCGGAAATCGACAAGGCAGCAGTTGATATATGTCAGTTCTTTGACAAGGATGTCACAAAGGTAATCCCAACACTAGGAATTGAGCAGGAGTATTTTCTTGTTGATGAAGCCCTTTATCATGCCCGGCCCGATCTGGAGCTTGCCGACAGGACATTAATGGGGCACACTGCATCAAAAGATCAGCAGCTTGCCGACCATTATTTCGGATCGATACCCAGGAGGGTCATGTGCTTTATAAAGGACTTTGAATGCGAGGCCCATAAACTTGGTATTCCAGTGAAAACCCGCCATAACGAGGTTGCTCCCAACCAGTTTGAATGCGCTCCGGTATATGAGGAGGTTAACCTTGCAATTGATCATAACCAGCTTCTGATGGATATTATGAAGAGGGTGGCAAGGAAGCATAAATTCAGGGTCCTTTTCCACGAAAAACCCTATGCCGGGATCAATGGTTCGGGGAAGCATAACAACTGGTCACTTTCCACAAACACTGATGTCAACCTTCTGTCACCAGGCAAGAACCCGCGTACCAACCTGCAGTTCATTACCTTCCTTGTTTCCGTGCTGAAGGCAGTGTATGAAAGCAATGAACTGATCAGGGCATCGGTGATGAATGAAACCAATTCATGGAGGCTTGGAGGGCATGAGGCTCCTCCGGCAATCATATCCGTATTCCTGGGATCATACCTGAGCAACATGCTGAATGACATCTCGAGAAAAGTCTCCGACAACAAGATGAGCCCTGAGCAGAAAACCGAGCTGAAGCTTGGGATCGGTAAAATTCCGGAGATACTTCTCGACAACACTGACAGGAACCGTACTTCACCATTTGCATTTACCGGTAATAAATTTGAATTCAGGGCCGTGGGTTCTTCAGCAAACTGCAGTGCTGCCATGATCGCGCTGAATTCAGCAGTAGCTTATCAGCTCAGGAAATTCAAGAAGGAGGTGGATAACCTTATCAAAAAAGGGAGAGGAAAGGATGAAGCTATCTTCCAGGTCCTTAAGAAGGCTATCATCGATTCGGAAAAGGTTCGTTTTGAGGGCGATAACTATTCCGCTGAATGGGCGAGAGAGGCTAAGAAAAGAGGTCTCTGCTGCATTGAAAGCATTCCGGAATCAATAAGCAGGTACCTGACGCCCAAATCAAAGGAAATACTGGTTGGAGGTGGTGTATTCACTGAGAAAGAACTTCATAGCCGCGTGGAAGTCGAGTATGAAAAATTTACAAAGAAGGTTCAGATAGAATCGAGAGTACTTGCCGACCTTGCCATAAACCACATTGTACCTACAGGGATCAAATATATGTCGTCGCTTATTGAAAATGTAAAGGGACTGAAGGAAATATTCCCGGATGATGAGTATCAGAAACTTTCCGCGCCGGGAAGAGAAGCTGTTCATATCATTTCCGACCACATACTGAACATCAGGAATCAGGTCTTCGAAATGGTGGAAGAACGGAAAAAGGCGAATGCGATTGAAGACTCATCCCAGAAGGCTCTTGCATACGAAAAGAATATTAAGCCTTATCTCGAAAGCATCAGGTACCATATCGATAAGCTTGAACTTATTGTTGACAACGAGATCTGGCCATTGCCGAAATACAGGGAACTGCTGTTTACAAGATAATTTAGTGAGGATCAGGATTAAGAAAGCAAAGGGGCATCATTTTTGTTGCTCCTTTGTTGTTTTATACACCGGACTCTGGTGCCCCTTTTATTTCTTATTGCCAAAATGATTATTTTTGAAGTTTAAATCAGGATGATATCATGAAACCCACATGTATTGCATACATAAACACGTATCTATATAATTTTCAAACATGTGCGGTTCCCCCGCTTGAACGGGGCAGGCATCATACCGCTAAAATCAAAATTGTATTATGATGAAACGATTAATACCAGCCATATTATTATTATCAGTTTTTGTCTTTCAGGATTCGCAGGCACAGAGGAAGAAGGCGGAAAGAGCCTATGAGGCTTTCAATGCCGGTGAATACTACGAAGCCATTGATCAGTTCAAGGATGCATACTCGAAATCGAAGAAAGCCGACAGATCAGTCAGGACTGAACTGGGATATATGGTTGCAGAATCATACCGGCTCAGCAATGATCCCAGGAATGCAGAGACATGGTACCGGCTTGCTGTCCGTTCAGCCACATCAAAGCCCGAAGCCCAGTACTGGCTTGCAGAGTCGTTAAAGAAAACAGGTAAATACCAGCAGGCAATTGAGGAGTTCAGGAAATACAAGCAGGTTGCTCCTTCCGATGCAAGGGCCGATCAGCAGATCAGGGCATGTGAACTTGCTCTCGAATGGGAGAGGAACCCTGAAGCCTATCGCGTTGAAGAACTTAAAGATCTGAATTCGAGGTTTTCCGATTTCAGCTCCGCTTATGCCAGGGATGATTTCGGAGTCATCTTTTTTACATCTTCACGTGATGATGCAGCCGGGAACAAGACTCACGGAGCCACCGGCCAAAGTTTTACTGACATCTTCGAGAGCAGGATAGACAAAAAATCCAAATGGAGCACTCCGGTCCCGGTCAATGGACTTAACAGCGAATCAGAGGATGGGACTCCCACTTTTACTTCAGATTACCAGCAGGTGTTCTTCACCCGTTGCGAAGTTGGTAAACGCGAGAAAAAAGGCTGCGTGATAATGATCTCCGAGCGCTCGGGCGACAAATGGAGTACCCCGAAAGATATCGCGATTCTGCCTGACTCGCTGGTTGCAGCTCATCCTTCAGTCTCATCTGACGGGCTTACTCTTTATTTTGTTTCAGATATGCCGGGCGGATACGGACAAAAAGATATTTACTATGTAACCAGGAACGATGAATCGGATACCTGGTCGACACCCCGGAACCTTGGACCCGATATAAATACACCGGGTAACGAGCTTTTTCCATATATCAGGAGTAACGGAACTCTTTATTTTTCCTCCGACGGACATATCGGAATGGGAGGACTCGATCTCTTCAGGGCTGTTTCCCAGCCCGACGGCTCATGGCTTGTCCAGAACATGAAAGCTCCTTTGAACAGCTTTGCCGATGACTTCGGCATATCATTCGAAAATGATTCGGAGAAAGGTATCTTTAGTTCCTCGCGCAAGGGAAGGGGCAATGATGACCTGTATACCTTCGAACTGCCTCCCCTGAGATTCACTGTCACCGGTCTGGTGAGGGATGAGAAGACAGGGCAGCCAATACAGGGTTCCGTGGTGAGGCTTATAGCCAGCGACGGATCAAATCTTCAGGCTGAAACAGGACAGGGAGGGGATTTCAAATTCAATCTCAGACCTGATGTCGACTATATCTTCCTGGCTTCAAAACAGGGATATCTTAACGGCAAGGAGAGGGAAACAACTAAAAATCAGGAAAAGAGCCGCGACTTCATGGTCACAATACCCCTGACTGCTATCGACAAACCAATTGAGCTTCCCAACATATTCTACGATTTCGGAAAATGGGACCTCAGACCGGAATCGATGGTTTCGCTCGACAAACTGGTCGAAACACTCAACGACAACTCAAATGTTACCATTGAGCTTATGTCGCATACCGATTCACGCGATACCGAAGAATACAACCTCGATCTATCACAGAAAAGGGCACAGTCGGTTGTACAGTATCTTATCGAGAAGGGAATAGCTCCCGACAGGCTGTCGGCCAAAGGTTACGGGGAATCGACGCCAAAGGTTGTGGATGAATCAATTGCCGGGCAGAATGCTTTCCTCAAGATCGGGACAACTCTTGCCGAACAGTATATAAATACACTGGCAACCGAGGAACAAAAGGAAATCGCCCACCAGATAAACAGGAGAACCGAGTTCAGGGTGCTAAGGACTGATTATGTTCCGGCGGTAAAATGACAATGGAATCAAAATACGGACGAAGGGGTGTGTCCTCACGAAAGGAGGATGTACATTCTGCCATCAGGAATATCGACAGGGGTTTGTACCCTAATGCCTTCTGCAAAATCGTTCCCGACATCCTGGGAGGCGACGAATCTTACTGCAATGTCATGCATGCCGACGGAGCCGGTACAAAATCGTCACTGGCTTACGTCTACTGGAAAGAGACGGGGGATATGTCTGTGTGGAAAGGCATTGCCCGGGATGCTGTCGTGATGAACACCGACGACCTGCTGTGCGTGGGAGCCTGCGATAATATCCTTCTTTCATCGACAATCGGAAGAAACAAGAAGCTGATACCGGGAGAGGTCATCTCCGCAATAATAAACGGAACCGAAGAGGTACTTGAAGAACTCAGGAACCTTGGTGTGGGAATCTGGTCGACAGGGGGGGAGACCGCCGACCTGGGCGATCTTGTCAGGACCATCGTGGTTGATTCAACCGTGGTGGCGCGGATGAAAAGAGAAGATGTAATTACCTGCAATATAAAAGCGGGAGATGTTATTGTCGGGCTGGCATCGTTCGGCCAGACAACCTGGGAAACGGAATACAACGGCGGAATGGGAAGCAATGGACTGACTTCCGCCCGACATGATGTCTTTTCCGGATACCTTGCTGAAAAATATCCGGAAAGCTATGACCCGTCAATACCCCGGGAACTGGTTTATTCCGGCAGCCTGAAACTCACTGACAAGGTGGTTGAAACGGGTATGGATGCCGGCAGGCTTGTCCTCTCACCAACACGCGGCTATGCCCCTGTGGCAGTAAGGATAATCAGGGAACTGAAACACTCAATACATGGGATGATACACTGTTCCGGAGGAGGGCAGACCAAGGTAATGCATTTTATCGATGGCCTGCACGTGATAAAGGATAACATGTTTCAGGTACCTCCGTTGTTCAGGATTATCAGGGAGCAATCAGGAACCCCCTGGCAGGAAATGTACAGGGTCTTTAACATGGGTCACAGACTTGAAATTTACACGGATCCCGGTACCGCGGAAAAGATTATTGAGATCGCTTCCGGTTTTAATCTTGAGGCAAGGATCATAGGACATTGCGAAGCCTCAGACGGAAAAAAACTTACAATAGTTTCGGAATTCGGCCGCTTCGAATACTGACACAGGAAACAGTTTTTTATTATTTTTGCAAGCCGAAAAATTGCTTACTTCTATGGAAGAAAATATGATTCTTGAGAAGCTTAAGGGTGTTAAACAGCGCTTTATCGAGGTTGGAGAGCTTCTGACAAAGCCTGATGTCCTCTCCGATATGGACAGGTACGTCAGGCTTAGCAGGGAATACAAGGATCTTCAACCGGTTGTGACTGCTCTGGAAAAGTACAGACTGGCACTTTCAAACCTTGAAAGCGCCAGGAAACTGCTTGCAACCGAGAAGGACGAAGAAATGAGGGAAATGGCTAAGGCAGAGGTGGATCAGCTCGTGGAAACAATTCCTGAGATGGAGGAGGAGATAAAGCTCCTTCTTATACCTGCCGATCCGGAAGACGGAAAGGATGCGGTAATGGAGATAAGAGCCGGCACGGGAGGTGACGAAGCAAGCATTTTCGCCGGTGACCTTTTCAGGATGTACAGCAAGTTCTTCGAACAGAACGGATGGAAGGCTGAAATAAACAGCTATTCGGAAGGCACGGCAGGAGGTTACAAGGAAATAGTTCTCAGAGTATCAGGTGATGGAGTTTACGGGACACTCAAATATGAATCGGGTGTTCACAGGGTTCAAAGGGTACCCCAAACCGAAACCCAGGGCCGGGTTCATACTTCAGCTGCCTCCGTGGTGGTACTTCCCGAGGCCGATGAAGTCGATGTTGAGATCAGGAATGAAGATATCAGAAAAGATACATATTGTTCATCGGGACCGGGAGGACAGTCAGTCAATACTACTTATTCCGCTATCAGGCTTACACATATTCCGACCGGGATCGTAGTGATATGTCAGGATGAAAAATCACAGCTGAAAAATTACGACAAGGCCCTGAAGGAATTGCGTACACGCCTGTATAATCTTGAATATCAAAAATATCTTGACGAAGTATCGCGCAAGAGAAAAACAATGGTATCTACAGGCGACAGATCAGCTAAGATCAGAACCTACAATTATCCTCAGGGAAGGGTTACTGACCACAGGATTAACCTGACCCTTTACAACCTGCCTTATATTCTCGACGGAAATATCCATGAGATTATCGATAAGCTGCAGGTTGCAGAGAATGCCGAACGACTGAAAGAGAATTATATTTAATACCATATACCTTATTATATTATTATGGATCATGATGGCCTGTTCAGAGCAATCTTGTTAAAAAGATCCTTCCTGTGCATCGGCCTGGACAGCGATCTTGAAAAAATTCCCCCCTCACTTCTGAAGGCCAAAAACCCCGTTCTCGAATTCAACAAAAGGATTATTGATTCAACTCATTCGTATACAGTGGCCTATAAACCCAACACTGCCTTTTATGAGTCAATGGGGCCCAAGGGCTGGCATACTCTCGAGTCGACTCTCGATTACATAAAAACCAGTTATCCCGGAATTTTCGTCATAGCCGATGCAAAACGCGGCGATATTGGGAACACATCGAAGATGTATGCCAGGGCATTCTTTGAAACTATGGACTTTGATGCCGTTACGGTTGCTCCCTACATGGGTGAGGATTCAGTAGCCCCATTTCTGGAATACCCCGGGAAATGGGTCATCCTGCTGGCACTTACCTCAAACAGAGGCGCCGACGATTTCCAGTATCACAACGAGGAAGGACTGAAGCTTTATGAAAAAGTTCTCAGATTGTCGGCTAACTGGGGAACAGTTAACAACCTGATGTATGTGGTTGGTGCCACACGCGCCGCGATGCTAAAGGATATCAGGAAAATCGTCCCGGAACATTTTCTGCTGGTTCCAGGAGTAGGTGCCCAGGGCGGAAGCCTCGGAGATGTAGCCGGATACGGCCTGACAGACAAATGCGGACTGCTTGTGAACTCATCGCGGGCAATACTCTTTGCCGACAGCACTGAAAATTTTGACAAGACAGCAGCTGAAAAGGCTATGGAAATCCAGAAGGAAATGGAATCTCACCTCGCTGCTCGCGAACTGATCTGAGACTGCCTGATTCAGGCAGGCAGTTACTATCTTTTTCTGTTCTGTATCTGTTATTGCAGCAAGTTTTGTATCTTTATATTCTCGCTGTTTATAAACCTTTGCTGCTATGAAAGAAGAATTCCTGCATTATCTGTGGAAATATTCCCTGTATGATCCGGTTTCGCTTGCCGACGGGGATGGAAATCCTATAATTGTTATAAATCCCGGAGAATACAACCGTGATTCCGGTCCGGATTTTTTCAATGCACGGATACTGATTGCCGGGACCGAATGGGCCGGGAATGTTGAGATACATACACGAGCTTCACAATTCAACACGCATGGTCATAACCTTGATCATGCCTTTGATAACGTTATTCTCCACGTTGTCGCCGAAAAGGATACCGAGGTATGCAATGCGAAGGGAGAAGAACTTCTTACCTCTGAGTTGCGGTTTGATCAGATGCTCTACCGGAAGTACGCTGATCTTGTAAACAATCCCTGTGCTATTGCATGCCGCGATGAGATTGAAAACACTGACAGATTTCTGCTCAGATGCTGGCTTCATTCACTTCTCATCGAAAGGCTGCAGGTGAAGTCGGAAGCTGTCCTGAAAATCTGGGAAGCAACCGGCAACGACTGGGAAGAGACTTTCTACAGGGTTTTAAGCCGCTATTTCGGTTTCAGGGTAAATACCGAGCCCTTTGAAATGCTGGCAACTGCCCTGCCCTTTAAAATAATAAGGAAACATGCCGATAACCGGCTCCAGATCGAAGCCCTGCTTTTCGGAAGCGCCGGTATGCTTGACGAAGGATTGTTTAAAAATGCCCTGTCGGACAAATATTATCTCGACCTTATCAGGGAATACAAGGTGCTTTCCTCCAAATACTCCCTTCGTCCCATCCACGGATGGCTGTGGAAGTTTTGCCGCCTCCGCCCGGTAAACTTTCCCACCGTGAGGCTGTCTCAACTGGCAGCTCTCCTGTCAACCGCCGGCGGATTGTTTTCCCGGACACTGGCTGCCCGTGATGCGGCTCAGATGAAAAAACTCTTCGCTGTTTCAGCGTCAGAGTACTGGGATGATCATTATGTCTTCGGAAAAAAAAGCAAGAGATCAGGAAAGCATACAGGAAATCAGACATCGGATATCCTGCTTATTAATGCCGTGATACCCATGATCTATGTTTATGGAACTACTCATAATGACAGAAAAATTTGCGACAGGGCAATTGATTTTTTGGAAAATATTGATCCGGAGAAAAATTCTCTGATCAGCGACTGGGAATCTGCCGGACTGATGCCGGAATCGGCTTATTATTCCCAGGCTCTTTTGCAGTTGACCGAAAACTATTGCCGCAGAAGACGATGCCTTGATTGCAGAATCGGTTGTGGAGTGATCAGTGCGGGAAAAAGGCTGAAAAACGATAACCAACTCAGCCTCGAACCCTGATCACAACTCCGGATCAAGGACTGAGCTGACCCGTACAGGATTCATATCCTGCACTCAGGCATGATTATTGTGCTTAAAACTATGTTGATTTGTTAATAATTATAATAGATGCACGCAACTTTTAAGCCTAACTTTACGTCATTATTGTACGCAGGACAATATATCCGGTCTGATGTCGTTGGACTGTTAGAAATAATTTGCTGAACCTTAAAAAAAGTAGTCAATTGTTTGATAGTTTACATAAAAAAGCCTTATTTTTGCGTTCCAAAATTGGGGACTCAATTTATTTATGGATTAATAATATAGTAATTAGAGATATGTATTTGACTACCGAGAAGAAGCAGGAGTTTTTCAAAACATTTGGAACATCAGAAATTGACACAGGAACGGCTGAGGGACAGATTGCATTGTTTTCATACAGGATATCACATCTTACCGAACACCTGAAAAAGAACAAAAAGGATTTCAGTACACAGAGGGCTCTAATCAAGCTCGTGGGAAGGAGGAGGAAACTTCTTGATTACCTAAAAGTCAAGGATATAGAGCGGTACAGGGAAATAGTCAAAGCGTTGAAATTACGTAAATAATGAAAAAAGGCAATTCAGAATTGCCTTTTTTCTTATTATCCTGAATTAATTGTAATTTCGGCAATCACAAAAACACTAAAGAAAGTATGTTTAACATTAAAGAGAAGAATATTGATCTCGGTGACGGACGTATTATAACGCTTGAGACCGGGAAAATGGCAAGACAGGCTGATGGGGCGGTTCTGCTGAAGATGGGAAAAACGATGTTGCTTGCCACTGTCGTTTCAGCAAGGGAGGCCAGGGAAGATACAGACTTCATACCACTCTCGGTGGAATATAAGGAGAAATATGCATCATCGGGTCGTATTCCCGGGGGCTTCCTGAAGCGCGAAGCCAGACCTTCCGATTACGAGATATTGATATCGAGGCTTGTTGACAGGGCGTTAAGGCCGCTTTTCCCGAATGACTTTCATGCTGAGACTTTTGTAACCATTAACCTTATCTCTGCAGATATCGACATAATTCCGGATGCACTTGCCGGGTTGGCAGCTTCGGCTGCTCTCTCTATCTCCGATATCCCTTTCAACGGACCAATGTCGGAAGTAAGGGTGGCCAGAATTAACGGCAGTTTTATCGTGAATCCCACGGCTACACAGCTGAAGGATGCCGATATGGATCTTATGGTCGGAGCCACTTTCGATAATATCCTGATGGTGGAGGGAGAAATGAAGGAAGTCTCCGAATCAGATATGATCGAAGCTCTCAGGGTAGCTCATCAGGCCATAAAAATACAGTGCCGGGCACAGATGGAATTTGCTGAGGAAGCCGGTAAGGGAGCAAAACGTGAATACTGCCATGAGGAGAATGACGAGGATCTGAAAAAGAAGGTATGGGACGAAACCTATAACAAATGCTACCAGGCAGCAAGGTCAGCAATCGCTGATAAACACAAAAGGGAAGAGGCTTTCACTGAAGTTATTGAAGGATTCTTTTCACAGTATTCCGAAGAGGATGAAGTGAACAAAAGCCTGGCAGGGAAATACTACAACGAGGTAGTCAGAGAAGCTGCAAGGCGACTTGTCCTCGATGAAGGTATTCGCCTCGACGGCAGAAAATCAGACCAGATCAGGCCTATAGTCTGCGAAATTGACCCGCTGCCTGCAACACACGGTTCCGCCCTTTTTACCAGGGGTGAGACCCAGTCGCTTACAACAGTCACCCTGGGAACCAAGCTCGATGAGAAGATAATTGATGATGTGCTGAACCAGGGAACTGAGAAGTTCACACTTCACTATAATTTCCCGCCTTTCTCAACCGGTGAGGCAAAACCTGCAAGAGGTGTCAGCCGCAGGGAAATCGGGCACGGTAACCTGGCTCACAGGGCACTTAAGAACATGATGCCACCTGATTCGGAGAATCCTTACACTGTAAGAGTGGTATCCGATATACTCGAGTCTAATGGTTCATCTTCAATGGCAACGGTTTGCGCGGGTACACTTGCACTAATGGATGCCGGGATACAGCTCAGAAAACCAGTGTCGGGCATAGCAATGGGACTAATAAGCGACAAGGAATCAGGAAAATATGCAATTCTTTCGGATATCCTTGGAGATGAAGACCACCTGGGCGATATGGATTTCAAGGTAACGGGAACCCGCGACGGCATCACTGCAACACAGATGGATATCAAGGTGGAAGGGCTTTCATTTGAAGTGCTGACCAAAGCCCTCGCCCAGGCTCGTGAAGGAAGAATGCATATCCTCGACATCATGAAGAATACAATTGAAAGTCCGCGACCTGAACTCAAACCTCATGCTCCGAGAATCGAAATGCTTACCATACCAAAGGATATGATCGGAGCACTTATCGGCCCCGGAGGCAAGGTGATCCAGGAAATCCAGCGTGAAACCGGAACCACGATCGTGGTTGAGGAGGTCAACGGATATGGCGATGTTAACGTGTTTGGAGAAAACAAGGAAGCCATAACCGCGGCCCTCGACTGGATAAAAAGAATCGTTGCCGTTCCGGAAGTCGGTCAGGTTTATAAGGGAAAGGTCAAGACTATTGTTCAGTTTGGAGCTTTCGTTGAAATCCTGCCAAACAAGGACGGACTCCTGCATATATCGGAAATCGACTGGAAAAAGGTTAGAACAGTCGAGGAAGTGCTTAAAGTAGGCGACGAAGTGGAAGTTAAACTGATTGATATCGATCCCAAAACAGGGAAACTGAAGCTCTCACGAAAAGTTCTGATCCCTCGTCCACCCAGAGAAGAAGGAGGGGAAAAGCAATGGCACGGAAACCGCAATAATTAGGAGCTTTAATTGAAAAGATAATGCAGGATGGGTGTTGAATTTCAACACCCATCACTGTTTATTGATTATTCCAATCTCCTTTCCTATATTTGGTTTATCATTCATAAGCAATGGAAGTCAGGTACAATTATGTCGTTATCGAAGGAAACATAGGTGCGGGAAAAACATCCCTTGCCTCCAGGATAGCCGATGAATACAATGCACGGCTTGTACTGGAACAGTTTGCCGATAACCCTTTCCTGCCAAAGTTTTACAAAGAACCGGATAAATATGCTTTCCAACTCGAACTTTCTTTCCTTGCCGGCCGTTATAAACAACTGAATGAAGAATTCGGAACAAGGGACATGTTCAAATCCTTTACAGTGGCGGATTACTATTTCATGAAATCACTTGTATTCGCAGCCTCGACCCTCAAAGGCGATGAGTATAACCTGTACAGGCAGATATTCTATATCATTTATGGACAGATGCCCAAACCGGATATTTACGTTTACCTGCACCAGGCACCCGGCAGGCTTCTTGAAAACATAGGCAGGAGAGGGCGTGATTATGAGAAACATATTACTGCAGAATACCTTCAGAAGATACAGGAGAGCTACTTCTCATTCTTCAGGCAGAACCCCGGGGCAAGGTATCTTATAATCGATGTCAATAATATTGACTTTGTTGAAAACGAGGATCATTACAGAAAATTAACTGAAACCATATTTTGCAGACAGTGGAGCGAAGGCCTTAATACGGTCATATTATGAACATTTTATGAGTTTTTTCTGATATTATAACTATTTTTTATAATTTTGCAGATAATCTATCAAAAAATACTCTTTTAAAATTCTGTAGAATAAATAGAGTTGGTTAACACAAATAAAAATTAGACTATGAAAAAAATCAGAAGCTTTTTTATCCTTATCCTTGCAGCTGCATTTCTCGCAAGTTGCAGCGGCCTGAATAAAATGAAAAAAGAGGCCGGCGATATCAAGTATGAAGTTATTCCAAAAGTACTTGAAGCTCACGGTGGTCAGGTAAATGTTACCATCAAAGGTACTTTCCCCGAAAAGTATTTCAATAAGAAAGCAACACTTGAGGTTACTCCGGTTCTCACCTACGCAGGCGGAGAAACAGCTTTTGATAAGGTACAGGTTCTTCAGGGAGAAAAAGTCCAGGCAAACAACAAGGTTATTTCCTACACAGGAGGTGATTTCACCTATACAAGCACCATCCCTTACAAGGATGATATGAAGATGTCTGAGCTCGTTCTGAGAACTACTGCAAGTATCAATGCTAACACTCTCGATTTTGATCCTATCAAGCTTGCTGACGGCGTAATAGCTACTTCAACCCTCCTGGAAGTCCATGGAAGGATGATTATTATGCCCGACAAGTACGAAAGGATAGTTCCCGAATCACAGATGGCAGATATTAAT
>JAXDBC010000103.1:0-42669 GCA_034679225.1 Bacteroidales bacterium
TTTGCTTCATTTTCTTGAACAGTATCTCGATACCCCATCTTTTCTTGTAAAGGAACGCGACCTCTTCTGCCTCAATATCAAAGTTGTTTGTCAGAAATCATAATAACGGTTCCGCTCATCCTGATAACTGACCTTCCTTAATTCAAGTGCGAGAGTGGTCTTTGTATCTCTCTTGCATTCAGATGTCTCAGGATGGTATTCCAGGGTGATAACCTCATCCCGCAAAACCTTCGCCTGATCTTTTTCGCGATAATGAACCCGTGTAACCTTCTTAACATCGTAGATCGCATTCTTTTTCATCCTGGTCACAAAGTATACTTCATTGCTGGTCCATTGGGGGAAACCTGAGGGGAGTACCCCTCTTATTTATTTTTTTTTGTCGGACACTAGTGATAACTTTATCCAAACTATGTTTTTAATCCCTATGAAGAAACTTATACTGTTGGCACTCGTGATGCTGCTGGCCGGCGTCACTGGAGAGGTTTGGTCATGCACAACATTCCTGATGTCTGGCAAGCACACCCCTGACGGCAGGCCGCTGCTGTACAAACACAGGGATACCGGCACCCTTGACAATGCTCTCGTATTCTTCAACGATGGTAAGTACGACTATATCGGCCTGGTTGATTCAAAGGAGTCGTGGAAGCGCGATGTATGGGGCGGATTTAACTCTGCCGGCTTTGCCATCATGAACTCAGCTGCCTATAACAACAACAGCGGTGATACCACGAAGCTGGCTGACCGCGAGGGCGAAGTGATGAAGATGGCACTTGCCACCTGTGCCACCCTGGCTGATTTCGAGAAGATGCTCAACGAAATTCCAAAACCCATTGGTGTTGATGCCAACTTCGGAGTTATTGATGCCCATGGAGGTGCAGCCTATTATGAAACCGGCAATTTCAGCTGGAAACAGATTGATGCCAATGACCCTGCACTTGCCCCGTTTGGGCTTATTATACGCACCAACTACTCATTCACCGGTGATCCGGACATAGGCTATGGTTATATAAGGTATGAGACAGCCAGCCTCGCCCTGAACATGGCACTGGCACAGAAAAAGCTCGATCCGCAGAATCTGATCAACTGCATATCGCGCAACCTGTCACACTCCCTTACAAAGGAAAACTTTCGCGATGATCTTCCTGAAAGCTCCGCTGATACCAGGTTCAGGCACATCGATGACTTCATCACACGGTCTTCGACAGCATCGGCAATGTTGGTTGTCGGCACTCTCCCCGGTGAAGATCCGGTCAGTACCATGATGTGGACACTTGTCGGCTTCCCGCTGTCGACAGTTGCAGTGCCGGTGTGGGTCAGTGCAGGAAAGAACCTGCCGGCTGTTGTGAGCATGAAGGATAATATGCATGCTCCCCTCTGTGATGCAGCCATGACCCTCAAGAACCAGCTCTTCCCCATCAAAAGGGGCTCCGGACCGAAGTACATGAACGTGGCTTTGCTCCTCAACAAGGAAAAAACCGGCATACTTCAAAAGGTTGAATCGGTGGAAAAAGATATCTTCGTGAAAACTGCAGCCCTGGTTGCGGCATTGCCTGCAAAGGAAAAACAACAGAAAGAGGCTATTCTAGAACATTATAAATGGCTCGATGGTTATATAATACAGTCTTACAAAGAACTATTCGGAATCGAAGTAAAATAGCAGATAACACGCGAAACCATGTAACAAGGGCCGGCCATTCGAGGTCAAGCACCTTCGTTCCATGATCCTCAAGCATCTTGTCCGTCTTCTTTTTTATCTCATTCTTATCCCATTCCCTGTTGAATGTGGGGTGTTCTGAAATCTTCATGGCAGTGCTCTTTTATGGAGCGTGGCATACGGATTCTCATCACCCGGAGATGCCCTGAACCCGCTCAAAAACAGAATGCACTCGTTTGAGATGGTGACATATCTCTTTAAGGGCAGAAATCTAGGATACTCTATTATTACAGATAAATGTGCATCATGCACATCTCCGGCTAATGTCATTGACAGGATTGGCAGGGACAATATTCCCTTTCAGACTTTCGTGGTACCCGCAAACCAGAAATTCAAACTGAAGATGGATCAGCCTGCCGCATACAGGTGCCTCTACAAATAAACAGCCTTACCAATGGCAGGACATAAGGGAGATCCCTACTATGATATTTTTCTCAGGTACGAGATGTGGCTTGAGACAATCGGGAAGGATCGTATTCTTGACCACAGAACGATAAACAGGAACACCTGAAGCCGGTTTATAAATCAGTTCACTGAATTATTTCGTGTATTCCGAAAAGGTTTTCATGAACTGGACTCTTTCGTATTCTGCAGGGTTGATATGGGTTCCCATGGCCAGCTTTCCCCTGAAATCTTCAATACTCATGTAATTCTTCTTTTCCATCCATGAAACGATTTGAGTATTGAAACCGGCAATCGCTTTGAATCCCTCTTTGTAGAGGACCGAGACCAGTTGGACGGTTTGGGCGCCGGCCAGAAGCAGTTTCACGGCAGTCTTCCAGTCGTGTACGCCCGTGGAAGCGGCCATATCGCATTCCACGCGGTTGGCCATCATGCCGATCCACCGCAGGGGGAGCAGGTAGTCGTCCGGACTGCTCAGCCTGGATGCGCTTTTAACAATCTCCCGATCAATGTCGATATCCGGGGAGTAAAAGCGATTGAAAAGCACCATCCCTTTGATCCCTGATGCCGAGATATCATGAATCATCCTTCCCGGATTCGAGAAATAGGGGCTGATTTTTACCGATACGGGGATTTTCACCCGGGAGATCACCTGCCTGATGATCTCGAAGTAGGTATTCTCGTTGTCGCTGCTGCTCTGGCGCTGGTCGGAGGGGATGATGAAAAGGTTGAGCTCCAGGGCATCGGCGCCTGCGGTTTCGATTTTTTGGGCAAAGAAACTCCACTCCTGTGAAGTGACACAGTTGATACTGGCGATCACCGGAATATGAAGGGCCGCCTTCGCCGAGGTGATCAGGTCAAGGTAACGCTTCAGATTGTCCTGGCGGATTTCCACATCGTAATAATCGAGAAACTCGAGATTTTCCTTCATGGGCCCCAACTTTTTAAGTTCAGAGGCGTATTCGAGGTAAATCTCCTCCTCGAATACCGATTTTAGGACGACGGCACCTGCACCGGCCTTTTCGATCTCCTTAAGGTTGTCTACATTGTCGGTCAGGTTACAACTGCCTGCTATCAGTGGCGACCGCAGGTCCAGACCCAGGTATTTGGTATATAGTTCGTTCATTGTGAGTTTCAGTTAAAACAAATAATCAATTATCTCTCAGTCTCATAGTCACTTTGTCATAAGAAAGGAATGCATATGCTCTGCGGCTCTGCGGCCGTCGCCCATGGCCAGGATGACGGTTGCTCCTCCGCGTACGATATCTCCTCCGGCGAACATTTCAGGGATGGAGGTCTGCATTTTGTCTTCATCGACGATGATAGTTCCCCAGCGCGAGACATTCAGTCCGGGCAGCGATGCGGGGACCAGAGGGTTTGGGGATACACCCACGGCGACGATCACCAGGTCGACGTCGAGGTCGAATTCGGAGCCTTCTATAACCATGGGACGGCGGCGTCCCGAAGCGTCGGGTTCACCTAAGCCCATGCGGACCACCCGCATACGATTGACGCGTCCGTTCTTGTCGGCGAAATATTCTACCGGGTTGCAGAGGGTCATGAATTCCACTCCCTCCTCTTTGGCATGTTTTACCTCTTCAACGCGGGCTGGCATTTCGACTTCCGAACGGCGGTAGATGATTATGGCTCTTTCGGCACCCAGGCGGAGGGCAGTGCGGACCGAGTCCATGGCGGTGTTTCCCCCTCCGATGACAGCCACGTTTTTCCCCCTTAGAATCGGTGTATCGGAATCATCGGAATGGGCTTCCATAAGGTTCACCCGGGTGAGGTATTCGTTGGAAGAGAGGATTCCGTTGAAGTTCTCTCCGGGGATCTCCATGAAACGCGGCAGTCCCGCCCCGCTCCCGATAAAGAAGCCCTTGAATCCCTGTTCCTTCAGGTCGTCGAAGGTGGCAGTGCGCCCCACGATGAAGTTGGTGACGAATTTCACACCCATTTTCCGGAGGTTCTCGAGTTCGAAGTCGACGATGGCATTGGGAAGCCTGAATTCGGGGATACCATATTTGAGTACTCCGCCGATTTCGTGAAGGGCTTCGAATACGGTTACGTCGTAGCCATATTTGGCCATATCGCCGGCAAAGGCGAGGGCTGCTGGGCCGGAGCCCACGGTTGCCACCCTGATACCGTTGGGCGGAAGGGTTTCAGGGATATTACAGCTTCCCGATTCCCTTTCGAAGTCGGCTGCGAACCGTTCTAAGTAACCGATGGCCACGGGGGGCTTTTTTAGTTTTTCGACATAGAAGCAGCGTGATTCGCATTGTTTTTCCTGGGGGCATACCCTGCCGCATACGGCCGGGAGCGCGTTGGTTTCCTTCAGCGTGGATGCCGCGCTCAGGATATCACCGCTTTCAATGTATTTGATGAATTTGGGGATGTTGATGCTTACGGGACACCCCTCTATGCAGGTTGGAGTCACGCAGTCCATGCATCGGGTGGCTTCCAGTGTAGCCTGGGCCAGGGTAAGTCCCCGGTTGACTTCACGGTCCTGATGGTGCACCCTGATTTCTGCTTCCAGTTCAGGCATATGTACCCGCTCAATGGCAACGCGGTCCTTGTTTTTGGTTTTGGAGCGCAGCTCTTCGCGCCATCCGGCGCTTCTCTCTTTTTTTATTGTTTCAGGGTCGATGCTCATGGTTTCTCTTTTTGACATTGGCATTGGTGTACATAATTATCGAAAGCTTGCTTCTCTTCGTTGCGGTAAGCTCCCATTCGCATGAGCATCTCGTCGAAGTCGATCTGGTGGGCGTCGAATTCAGGGCCGTCGACACAGGTAAAGCGTGTCTTTCCGCCCACGGTGACCCTGCAGGCCCCGCACATGCCGGTGCCATCGACCATGATGGTGTTGAGGCTGGCCAGGGTAGGGATGTTGTACTTTTTGGTGAGAAGGGCAGCAAACTTCATCATGATGGCTGGACCGATGACTATGCATTCGTCCACTTTCTCCCGGAGGATTACCTCCTCCATGCCGGTGGTCACCAGTCCCTGCCGGCCGTAGGAACCATCGTCGGTCATCACGATCACATCGTCGGACCACTCCCTGATCTGCTCTTCGAGGATGATGAGGTCCCTGCTTCGTGCCGCGATAACGGAGACCACGCGGTTGCCGGCTTTTTTAAAGGCTTCAACGATAGGGAGCATCGGGGCGATTCCCACACCGCCTCCGGCGGCCAGGATGGTTCCTTTCTTTTCCACATGGGTGGCTTGTCCCAGCGGGCCAACCAGGTCGGTGATAAAGTCGCCGGGCTGAAGGGCAGCCAGTTTAGATGAGCTGACTCCCACAGTCTGAACCACCAGGATGATGGTTCCCTTTTCCGGATCTGCACCGGCAATGGTCAGCGGAAACCGCTCCCCTTTTTCGCCAACTCTCAGGATCACGAAGTTTCCAGCTTTCCGGGATCTGGCGATTTCCGGGGCTTCTACCACGATCTTCACCACCTTCTCGGAAAAATACTCTTTTTCAACAATTTTATTCATTAATATACCCGGTTAGATGTTCAATAACTATTTCCTTCCCTGCTGGTCGTTCTATGCATGTTTACAGGCGACCTGTGAAGGGTAGAATTCTCAAAAATAAGCAAATCTATCTTTCCTCTAAGGAATTGTGAATAATTCGCAATAAGGATTTAAGGTTCTACTCTGCCCATAACACGACCGGTAGTACTAATAAACTTTAATCGGCGGGCAATTGCGCGCAATATACTCACTGCCTAATACTTATATTATTTCTTTAAAATTATTCCATTAATTCTGTTAATCTCATATTGGAACCCCGGCCATATTCCAATTATTCCTAATTATTGAAATATTTGGAATAATTAAGAATAATCTGCCTAATTTTCATTAAATTTGGAAATATCAGTTTTTTACCTGGACATCAATGAAAACTATTCAAATGCCTCCATCTATAAAAGGAGAGAACTTAAGAAAAGGATTTGATCTTCTTCAAAATAGCGAATATACTTCTCTAATTGATTCTATTAATGACAAATATTTATACTGGGACAAAGTAAAATATCAAGAGACACCAACAAGTATTAAAAAAGAAATTCTATGGGCAGCAGTAAAACTATCAAGGAGTCTTCATGCAAAAAGAATAAATTTTGGGAAATATACCTTCTCATATAACACAACCAATAACATCCAAAAGAATTTACATGATTTCGATTTAAACATTGGTGGTCAGTTGGGAAGTAGAGGATTAATTCCTGAAGAAGATAAAAAAAGATATTTGGTCAGTTCAATTATGGAGGAAGCTATTGCTTCAAGCCAATTAGAGGGAGCAGTAACAACAAGAAGAAAGGCAAAAGAAATGCTCAGGAAGAATGCAAAGCCTAGAACAAAGTCTGAGCAAATGATTTTAAATAATTATATCACTATAAAAAGAATAACAGAGATTCAGAATGAAGATTTAACTATAAATAAATTACTTCAAATACATAAACTTATTACATATCAAACGCTAGATAATGAAACTGATGAAGGGACATTCAGGAATTCAAATGACATCAATGTCGTTGATGCGATAGATGGAGAAATAGTCCATATTCCACCAAATCATGAAGAGATTCTTGAATTAATGGAAGAGTTTTGTCGTTTTTTCAACGATAAAAATGATAAAAAATTTATTCACCCAATAATTAAAGGATGCATTATTCATTTTTTAATCGGATTCATTCATCCTTTTGCTGATGGTAATGGAAGAACCGCCAGAGCATTTTTTTATTTGTATTTACTTTCAAAGGGTTATTGGTTGACAGAATATTTGTCTATTTCCAGATTAATTATAAAAAGTAAGTCCCAATATGCCCTGGCTTATCTATATTGTGAGCGTGACGATTTTGACCTTACATATTTCATTAATTACCAGCTTAAAACAATGAGTTTGGCATATGATAGTTTAAGAGAGTATATTCAAAGAAAAATTAATGAAAAAAAGCGTTTGACCGAATTCCAAAGAATCGAGGGTATCAATGAAAGACAAGCATATATTATCAAATGGTTACACGAAGAGCCCGACCTTATATTTTCTGTAAAAGAAATTGAGATCAGATTTAGTATTTCCAATCAAACAGCGAGAACCGATTTGTTGAGATTAGTAGAATATGGATTCCTTGAGGAGATAAAATTAAACGACAAGAAGCGTGCATATGTAAGGTCAGATAATTTCTTAAACTTGATAAAAAATAATTAGCACTGCACACATGGTATAAGTCATTGGTGTTAAGAAATCGAGAAAGGCCCCTAAGAAAGAGATTGAACTGGCAGAAAAGCTAAAAAAGGAGTACTTCAATGCTTTAGTCAGCCCATGCCTGATGCACAGAAAAAAGCACAGGTAAAATTCCTGTGCTTGCTGATTTTCAGTTCATCTGCCTGACCCGCTCAATAAGTCGTTCAGTTAGTTTTTTCTTTGGAACAGGTTTCAGCCTGTCGAGAAGTTTGAACACATCACCGAATTCCTGGTAGAAGCCAAAGGCATCTTCATATAAATCAATATCATCAACCTGGATTTCGTGATATGAAAGAAAATGTGTAGAGATTTTTGCCATAGGCCTAGGGTTTTTATCATATAAATAAAAACGGCCTATGGCAAAAAATATTGCGATAAGATCAGTTAACTGTGAGGCTGATTTTTTTCTCCTCCATCATTTTCCTCATGTTAATGAGGGCATATCTCATCCTGCCCAGGGCCGTGTTAATACTAACATCTGTTATATCAGCTATTTCTTTAAAGCTAAGTCCTGAGTAGTGGCGCAGAATCACCACTTCCCTCTGGTCTTCAGGCAGCTGGCTGATCAGTTTCCTGATATCCTTCTGAATCTGTTTCTTTATCATATGATCTTCAACGGTTGCCTCGGCAAGTTTCTTTGAATTAAAGAGATCAGATTCATAGTCGTCATTTGAAACAGTGTTAAGCTGCTTAACCCTGCGGAAATGATCGATTATCAGGTTATGGGCGATACGCATCACCCATGAAATAAATTTACCGTTGTCGTAATATTTTCCGGATTTGACCGACTGGATTACTTTCAGGAATGTATCCTGGAACAAGTCTTCGGCCAATGCCTGATCGCGTATATAAAGACTTATGTACGCGAAAACTTTACTCTTGTGACGACGGATTAATTCTTCGAAGCAGGACTGCTCACCTTTTACAAACTCTTCAATAAGTTCGTAATCGGTCATCGATTTTCTCATAGCTCTCTCTTTATTTAAGTGTAAAAGAGTAGAGTTGTTTTATAGGCAGTCCTCCAGTTTTTGGGTTAATTTGAAGTGCAAAGGAAATTAATTTTTTTTAATAACAAAATTTTTTATTGTTTTTTTTCATTTTTTTCATCAAAATCTGCACTATTTCCGTCAACAAGCGGCTGCCGTTAGCCAAAATTCCATTTTCCGGCAGCGGTTTAAAGCCCCAATAATAAGAAAAATGGGTCTGAAACCAAAGGCCGGTTATCATAGAGAATTTGAGAATTTTTGCCACCTTTGGGCAATTATAAAAGCAGGTTTACAAGAATGCGCAGATGGATGATTTCATAGAGATAAAAGGTGCAAGGGTAAACAATCTGAGAAATGTAAGTCTGAAAATTCCGAGAAACAAGCTGGTCGTAATAACAGGTGTTTCAGGATCGGGAAAATCATCCCTGGCCTTCGACACTATATATGCTGAAGGACAAAGGAGATACGTCGAAAGTCTTTCTTCCTATGCCAGGCAATTTCTCGGAAGGATGAACAAGCCAGAGGTGGATTTCATTAACGGCATCCCTCCTGCCATAGCGATCGAACAAAAGGTAAATTCCAGGAATCCGAGGTCGACAGTCGGAACATCAACCGAGATCTACGACTACATGAGGCTGCTTTTCGCAAGGACAGGAAGGACATATTCTCCCGTATCGGGAAGGGAGGTAAAGAAATACAGCGCCGACGATCTTGTAAACTTTCTTACAACCCTGCCGGAAGGGACAAAAGTCACTATTGTATCGCCGGCTATCATACCGCAAACCATAATAATACCGGATTATCTTGATTTTCTGGTTAAGCAGGGATACACCCGTGTTGAAACTGATGGCCGTATGGTCAGGATTGACGAAGCTGTACCGGAAGGCTCCTTTCACCAGGGTCAGGAGGTAAATATTGTAATCGACAGGCTTGTGGTCAGCTATGATCCGGATAACCTGAGCAGATCGGCGGAATCAGCAGCTGCAGCATTTCAGGCCGGAAAAGGTCACTGCCAGGTTATCATACACAGGGATGACTGTACGGAACGTCGCGGCTTCTCGAATAAATTTGAAGAAGACGGAATAGAGTTCGAGGAACCGAACGAGTACTTCTTCAGTTTCAACAACCCGATTGGAGCCTGCCCCTTATGCGAAGGATATGGTAAGATAATCGGGATTGATGAAAACCTTGTTATTCCCGACCAGAATCTTTCGGTCTACCAGGATGCCATAGCCTGCTGGAGGGGCGATACAATGAAGAAATGGAAGGAGAGGCTTATCTCCACTGCCGATCAGTTCGGTTTCCCGATACATAAGCCCTATTATCAGCTTTCGGAAGAACTTAAACAGCTGCTGTGGACCGGCAACAGGTATTTTTATGGTCTGAACCGCTTCTTTCAACATCTTGAGGAAAAGAAATACAAGATACAATACAGGGTGCTTCTGAGCAGGTACAGGGGAAAGACTACCTGCCCTGAATGCAGGGGTACAAGACTAAAAAAGGGGGCTTCATATGTAAAGGTCGCCGGGAAAAATATCCAGGAACTCGTATCAATGCCAATTTCGGAGCTTTACGGTTTTTTCAGGGACATTTCTCTGAACGAGACTGACATGAAAATAGCCGGGCGTCTTCTTACCGAAATCAGGCAGAGACTGAAATTCCTGCTGAATGTCGGTCTCCCCTATCTCACCCTGAACAGGCTCTCATCCACGCTATCGGGAGGTGAATCGCAAAGGATAAACCTTGCCACATCTCTGGGCAGCAACCTTGTAGGTTCGATGTACATCCTCGACGAGCCAAGCATAGGACTCCATCCCCGCGACACCCATCTTCTGATCGGTGTCCTTAAGGAACTCAGGGATCTTGGAAACTCCGTGCTCGTTGTGGAGCATGAAGAAGAAATAATCAGAGCTGCCGATGAAATAGTTGACATGGGACCGGAAGCCGGAAGGCTGGGAGGCGAAGTTGTGTTTCAGGGACCTCCCGACAAGACGGAATCGAATACTTCGCTTACTTCAGGATATCTTTCAGGCAGGCTCGAAGTTAAGGTGCCTGACAAAAGAAGGAAATGGAACAGCTATATAGAAATAAAAGGTGCAAGGGAAAACAATCTCAGGAACATCGATGTAAAATTCCCCCTTCATACCATAACAGCTGTTACCGGAGTAAGCGGATCGGGCAAATCGAGCCTCGTGACCGATGTTCTTTACTCAGCACTTTCAAACAGGATAAGTGGAAGCAATCTGCAACCCGGCAAATTCAGGGAACTGTCAGGTGATATTTCAAGGCTTACGGGGATAGAACTGGTCGATCAGAACCCGATAGGCAAATCATCCAGGTCTAATCCGGTTACCTACCTGAAGGCATATGATGAGATCAGGAAGCTTTATGCAGAGCAGCAACTTTCGGTACAGAACAATTTCAAGGCTGCTCACTTCTCATTCAACGTGGAGGGTGGAAGGTGCGAGGAATGCCAGGGAGAAGGAATAATAAGAGTGGAGATGCAGTTCATGGCCGATGTTGAACTGACCTGCGAGAATTGCAAGGGAATGAGATTCAAAAAGGATATCCTTGAGGTAAGGTATAATGGAAAGAATATCCACGACATACTAGAAATGACGATTGATGAAGCCATTGTTTTTTTTGGAAGTCGTAATGGAAGGAGTGAGAACAGAATAACGAACAAGCTCATGCCCCTGGCTGATGTCGGCCTTGGTTACATAAAAATGGGACAGTCGTCAAGCACACTTTCAGGCGGCGAAAGCCAGAGGGTTAAACTGGCCTATTTCCTGAGCCAGGAAAAGGATAGCGGTCACATGCTGTTCATTTTTGACGAACCTACCACAGGCCTGCATTTCCATGATATAAACAAGCTGCTGAAATCTATCAACGCCCTTGTCGACCACGGTCATTCGGTTATTCTTATAGAACATAACCAGGAGGTGATAAAATGCTCCGACTGGGTCATCGATCTTGGACCCGAAGGCGGAGAAAAAGGGGGCAATGTTGTGTTCGCGGGGCGCCCTGAAGAGCTGGCGCTGCAGAAGGATTCTCATACAGGCCGGTTTCTGGCCCGCAAGCTGAAGCTATGACTTAATCCTGAAGCCGAACATTATCGATACGCATCCCTGTTCAGGAATCCCGGTATTCTGCCCTGAAGGTATCTTTAAAACGATCCTCAGCTGCTGGCTCGCCTGCAGCTTAAAGTCCCAGGTGCAGCTGTTATTGTTGTCCTTACTCGAGTAAAGAATATTTCTGTCGGCATCAAGAACCAGGAATTCTACAGGAGGAAGATTCTCTGCACTGCATACCGACAAACGGTATTCCATGTCGGAGAAGAAAGTTTTATACAATTCTGCCTCCTCCCCTTCCGAGAGTATTGTCGCGTGGTAATTACCATCATGCGTATAAGAACCCAGTTCGGGAAGACATGTTTTTTTGGCAAAGGTCTTGCACTGGGCATTTGCAACTGTCCCGGCTGTAAAAACAAGAGTAACCAGGATTAAAATGAATCTGTTAACTTTCATAGATCTGACTATTTAATCAGGTTACTTCTTATTCCTGCCACTGTTTCGGAGAGCTCCCTGAAGACTTCAGGACTAAGATCTGCGCTGACTTCCGATTTCAGGACAGTGGTATTGCTTACCTGGTCGAATTCAGGTCTTACCGGACTTGTTTTCAGCGTGATCTTGTCGAAAACTGTTTTTACCTTTTCTACCTGGCCAATAAGATCATCGATAGCAGGATGTCCCTTGCTGCCGGAAAGAAGGTCAATCAGTATATCAACCGAAAGCTTCTGGTCTATTATCCTGCCAACCAGTTTATTACTGTTGAAATCCTTCATATCGATAAGCTGGGTGGAAATGTACAGGCCTTCGAGCCATCCTCCGGCAAGCACCATTGCAGCAATTGCCGGCTGGCCGTTATCCTCGAGATAGGAATTTGAATTGAGGTAGGTCTGCGAAATAATATCCATAATTACCTCGGTATTGTGAATGTTCTCTTCAAGCTTGGCAATGTCCTCCTCGGAAATTGCATCCAGGATTCCCAGGCCGTCTGCCATCCTCTTGGCTACATTCATATAATTGATAATGAGCTGTGTCTGGTCGTACAAACTGGCGAAGCTGAGGTCGGTGGTGTAAATTCCCAGGTTTAGCGCCATGCTCCTGTTGGTGTTATAGTTTCTCGCGTTTTCGATAGGATTGAGAAGATTGTCATCGAACAGGGCTCCGGCCGATTTAATTAGCATTGCAGATTCGAGCGGAGACGGCAGTGTATAGAAAATCTTCTCCGCCTGCTTGATGTCCTCATAAATGGCAGCATTTGCTCCGACAACTCTCAGGGTATCCGTATCCTTTCCGGCATTCTTCACGCCCGAACGGCATCCCGCTAGCATCATCACCGCAAAGAGAACCATTGCAGGAATACTGTTGCTGATATTAAAAAGTCGCTTCATAATTAGATATGTTTTTAAATCTTTCCCGTTCAGAATAGTTAATTCAATAAATAATTGCCCATACTGGCTGTATGCTTCCAACCGATTTCTAACTTTGCATCAAACGATTAAAAATGAACAGCCCACAGAATAAACGCAAAGAACTTGAACATATTTTAAGCAAGGGTAACTTTGTTAATATCAATGAGGCAATAACGAGGCTCAGGGAAGAATTGCCTTTCACGGGAGCAATAGAACTTCTTGTCTCTCATTATGAGTCAGGCAGTGACGTCCAGGTTAAAGGACTTATAAGCAATTTTCTCAATGACCTCAAGGATCAGGCATCATGTGTGGAAATCATTGAAGAAATCAATAAAGATCATTTACCGGAGACCAGGATTATGCTTATAGCCTCGTGCTGGGAATCGGGACTTGATTATTCGGGCTTCATAAGTGATTTCGCCGAACTGTTTATCAGCGGGGATTATGCCACAGCCGTTGAATGCTTTACTGTTATTGAATCTTCGGCCGGACATCTTGGCATTACTGAGAAGAAAATGCTAATAACACAATTAAAGGAAAATGCTTCGAGAATAACAGGTGAAAAGACAGCTCTTGCCATGGAGCTCCTTTACTTTCTTGAACAGACAGATGAGGAGTGATATCCAGGAATTACCTGCCTGTGACAGTCAGAATAATTCCCGTGTTTTCCCTGATGTTCTACTCGTACGATGAGAAGTATTTCATAAACTGAGTCCTTTCAAAGACATCCGGATTATGATAATTTGCATAATTCAGTTTACCCCTGAACTCATCGATGCTTGCGAAGCCTTTTTCATCCATCCATCCTGCAATCTGCTGATTCATGGTTGTAAGGTAGCTGATTCCCTTTTTGTAAAGAACCGAACATACCTGAACCGAATTGGCACCGGCCAGGATATACCTGACTGCATCCTGCCCGGAATGAACTCCGGTGGATGCTGAAATGTCAATCCTGAGCTTCTGGGCACTTGCCATAGCCACCCATCTCATGACATAGCGGCGTTCTATCTCATGGCTCAGTACCGATGCAGGAATAATCTCAAGCTTGTCGACATCTATATCAGGCTCATAAAACCTGTTGAACATAACAACACCATTTACGCCCCTTTTATAAAACTGGTCAAGCATGTAGAGGATATTCGTAAATCTGAAGCCAATCTTTAAGACCACAGGGATCTTAATCGTTTTCTTTATATTCTCAATAAGATCAAAATAAAGCTTTTCTGATTCTTCAGCTGTTTTCTTCCTGTCTACGGGCAAAAAGAAGACATTGATTTCCAGGGCATCTGCTCCCGCTTCAGCAATATTCCCGGCAAAACCCGTCCAGCCTTTGGCTGTATAACAGTTTATGCTGGGAATGACAGGTATGCTGAGATTCTTCTTTGCCTGCCTTATCATCTCAAGGTAGTTATCTACCGAGTTGGAATGCACGTAATTCGAAATATAGTCATCAGCTTCGGGATAGCCGGAAGCAGATGAAACGGCATGAACATAGTAATTGATCTGTTCTTCGAAGAGGGATTTCAAAACAACAGCTCCGGCGCCGTTGTCCTCAGCTTCCTTGAGATGTCCGAGAGTTGATGTAAGACGGCTGCTGCTGACAATCAGAGGGCTTCTGAGAGTAAGTCCGAGGTATTTTGTACTTAGCTTTTCCATCGATTTCCAAATAAAGTGGTTATTAAACAATTGCACCGGTGTTTCTGCCGGACTGACAAGCTAAAATTAATAAAATAAACTCTTATCTGTTTCTGCTTCCAAAGATCAGGCTTCCTATTCTCACCATGGTGCTTCCCTCCCCGATTGCTATTTTATAATCACCCGACATTCCCATTGAGATCTCCCTGAATGAATGGTCATTTGCGAAAAAACGGCTTTTAAGCTGTTTATAACAATCGGCCAGAAACCGGAATTCCCTCCCGATCTGTTCTGTATCGTCTGTAAATGTTGCCATTCCCATCACGCCACATATCCTCACCAACTGCATCGAACGGAATTCATCCGAGCCGAGCATTTCCACGGCTTCTTCCATAGTGAATCCGTATTTGGTTTTTTCGTCCGCGATATATATCTGAATGAGGCAATCGACGATCCGGTTGATCTTTGATGCTTCATCGTTTATAACTCTCAGCAGACGCCTGCTGTCGACCGATTGTATCATACTGACAAAAGGCACAAGCTGCCTTACCTTGTTGGTCTGGAGATGACCTATCAGGTGCCATTCGATATCGGCCGGCAGCTGGTCTTTTTTCTGAAGCAGTTCCTGAACCCTGTTCTCCCCGAATAATCTCTGACCTTCATTGTAGGCTTCCATTATCGCGGATACCGGTTTGGATTTTGACACGGCAATTATTCTGACAGAATTCGGTATCTGCTGCCTGAGGATACGGATATTTTTAGCTGTACTATTCATTACTTCGTCTAATCCAAAAGATGGATCACCAGTCCGCTTCTGAGTTTTGGTTCAAACCAGGTTGTCTTTGGCGGCATGATGTTTCCTGAATCGGCAACTGTGATAAGCTGTTTCATGGAAACCGGGTAAATTGCGAAGGCAACCTTCATCTCTCCGCTATCGACCCTTTTTACCAGTTCGCCTAGTCCTCTTATTCCTCCCACAAAATCTATCCTTTTGGAACGTCTGAGGTCCTGAATATCGAGTATGGGCATAAGCACCTGATTAGTAAGGATTGTAACGTCGAGGCCCCCGATGGGATCATTATCGTCATAGGTTTCGGGACGGGCGACAAGGCAATACCAGCGGCCGCCCAGATACATTGAAAGCTTGTGAAGCTTTCGCGGCCTGTAGGTCCGGGTGCCTTTATCCATGATAACAAATCCTTTTTCGAGCTTCGACAGGAATTCCTGTTCAGACAGTCCGTTAAGGTCCTTAACAGTTCTGTTGTAATCGAGTATCCTGAGCTGATTATCGGGAAAGTGAACCGCCATGAAATAGTTATATTCTTCATTTCCTGTGTGGCGCGGGTTGTTCTCGCGCTTCTCCTTTCCCACCAGTGCAGCCGCGGCAGTACGATGGTGGCCGTCGGCAACATAAGTATAAGGCACTTTTTCCGCAAAGAGTTTTTCTATCCTCAGGTTTGTATCCCAGTCCCTGACCACCCAGAAGGTATGACTGAAACCATCATCAGCAGTAAAGTCATATTCCGGCTGCTCCGACTTAGTTATTGATTCAACTATCTCATCAATCTGCTTAACGGCAGGATAGGCAAAAAACACAGGTTCAATATTAGCATTATTGACTCTTATATGGATCATCCGGTCCTGTTCCTTGTCGGGACGGGTAAGTTCATGTTTCTTTATAACTCCGTTAAGATAGTCGTCGACTGAGGCGCAGCCTACGATTCCGTACTGTGTTCTGCCCTTCATGGTCTGGGCATATATATAGAAGTGAGGTTTTTCATCCTGTACGAGCCAACCTTTCTTTCTCCAGAGTGCAAAATTGCTTTTGGATTTTTCATAGACCTCCTCACTGTGGATATCCGTATCACTGGACAGATCGATCTCTGATCTGGTGATATGAAGAAGTGAGCATTCCTTGCCTTCCGCCATATGCCGGGCTTCCCCGGTATTCATGACATCATAGGGAAGGCTTGTCAACTCCCTGGCAATTGATGCAGGCGGACGAAGTCCCCTGAAAGGTTTCACAACAGCCATATAAAACTTTTAAAACATTTTATTTCCCCTGAATTTCCCGTTTCCCCTTATCATGTTCTGGCTTCAAACTCCTTCATTACATCGACAAGCGCTTTCACGCTTTCAACGGGCAGTGCATTATATGTCGAAGCACGGAAACCTCCCACTATTCGATGACCTGTAATTCCCATAATGCCTTTTGATTTGGCAAAGTCAACAAATTCCTGCTCAAGCTCCCTGTATTCTTCAGCCATGACAAAGCAGATATTCATGAGCGACCTGTCCTCCGGGTCCTTGATTGTTGAAACGAAAAGCTTGTTCCTTTCAATCTCGTCGTAGAGCATGGCAGCCTTTTCAATATTTATCTTCTGGATGGCTTTGACACCACCTAGTCCCTTAAGCCAGCGAAGGGTTTGCTGAGCGGCAAAAACGGCAAAGACAGGCGGAGTATTGAACATCGACTCAGCTTTGATATGACTGCGGTAGTCGAGAATAGTGGGGATTGGCCTCGACACTTTACCCAGTGCATCCTCCTTTATAATAAGGAGTGTCACACCGGCGGGCGCAATATTTTTCTGTGCACCTGCATAAATAACCGAATACTTCGAAACATCAACCGGACGACTGAAGATATCGGATGACATGTCGCCAACAAGAGGAACACCTACATCCGGGTCTTTTTTCATCTCAGTGCCGTAAATGGTATTGTTAGTGGTTATATGAAAGTAGTCGGCATCGTCCGGAACCACGTAGTTCTTAGGTATGTAATTGAACATCTTGTCTTTTGAAGAAGCAACCTCGACGGCTTCTCCATAGAAGCGGGCTTCCCTGAGGGCCCTGCCTGCCCACTCTCCGGTGTTAAGGTAAGCCGACTTTTTATTCATCAGGTTCATCGGAACCATTGTAAACTGCATGCTGGCACCTCCTCCGAGGAAAATGACCTTATAGCCTTCCGGAACTTCAAGTAGTTCCTTTACAAGCGCAATTGTATCATTTATGCAGGCAACAAATTCCTTGCTCCTGTGCGAGATCTCAAGAACCGAAAGACCTGTCCCCGCGAAATCCCTGATCCCTTCAACTGTCTTATCCAGTGTGTACTGAGAAAGTATTGACGGACCGGCATAGAAGTTATGTTTCTTCATCAGTATATAATTTTGATTTAAATGGTACCCCGCTAAAGCGAGTGAACCCACATGACCGAAAACTATATAAATACGTATTTGTGCATTTGAAACATGTGGGGTTCATATTTGAAAGATGGTTTATGGCATATTTGATTAAAACGCTCTGATCACAAAAGTAAGGAAATTTCGGTATTGGCAAGGACTGAAATTAAAAGCGATAGATTATCACAGCTTATACATTAATAACCAGCAGGATAATCAAAAGTAAGATTTATAACCCGCCGGAAGTTCTACTGAACTTCAATGCCTATAAGTATACCGTCGCGGTAAACAGGCAGCTTGCGTGTAAAATCCATTCCAAGGCAGAAAGGAATGCAGTCGTCGAGATTCTTATCCCTGAGCCGCGAACGCTGCGCCACCTTTTCGACATAACCGATGAGATCGGTGCTGGCAAGCGACCACAGGTCGAGAGCTGCATAAGTTGAGTCGCAGATTGTTGTATAAGCCGTCCCTGATAAAAGCCTGGCGGCCATAGCTCCGGCAAAGATCGTATCTTCGAGATTGAAGCGGTTCTTCCATCCTGAGCAAAAGAGGACAACATCCTTCTTCTGCATTTTTATCCATCGGACTGCCGCACTTATATTAAGAAATGACCCTATAATAATTGAATCGGCGGCAGCTGCTAATGAAATAATTCTGGTTCCGTTGGTTGTGCTGTAGACTATCGTTTTTCCTTCAACCCTTTCAGGAGTGAAATTAAAAGGCGAGTTGCCAAAATCTGCAAAGTCAAGAACAAAACCATCACGTTCGGCAGCCACCAGGTAGTCCTTTTCCTTGTATTCCCTGGCTTCATCCACGGTGGCAACGGGAATAATTGCCTGAGCTCCGTGTTCGAAGGCTGTGCACATTGCCGAGGTGGCCCTGAAAATATCAATTACTACCACTATGGCTCCTGAATGCCTTTCAGGTTCATAAAGAGCAGGTGAGAAACAAGTCTCGAGATTCAATTTATGCATTAATAGAAGGCAGATTAACCTTTATTTATTATAGAAAGGCAGGTTTACAACTTTTGCTTTCAGATCCTTATTTCTGATCCTTATGAAGATCTCGGTTTCAGGTTTCCAGTATCCTTTCTGCAGGTAAGCCATACCGATACCCTGCTTCATCATGGGCGACATGGTGCCTGATGTCACCTCTCCTATTATTTTACCGTCTGCATCCACCACTTCATAATGCTGGCGGGGAATACCGCGATCGATCATCACGAAGCCCTTGAGCCTTCGGTTCACTCCTTCTTCCTTTTGCCGCAGTAGAAATTCCTTATCAATAAAATCCTTGCCGGGTGCGAATTTCGTAATCCAGCCCAGGCCTGCCTCGATTGGTGATGTTGTGTCATCTATATCATTGCCGTACAGGCAATAACCCATCTCAAGCCTCAGTGTATCCCTGGCTCCGAGTCCAACAGGCCTGATGCCAAATTCCCTGCCTGCTTCAAAGACGGCATTCCACAATTTGGGAGCCTCTTCATTCCTTACATATACTTCGCATCCGGGTTCTCCGGTATACCCTGTGGTGGAGAAGATCACATCCTTTATTCCTGCAAACTCAATGATCCGGAAGAAGTAGTTCTCCATTTCCATCACACGCGATGAAGTGAGTTTTTGCATTGCCTTCATGGCCAAAGGGCCCTGGATGGCAAGCTGGGCAATATCGTCCGAAGCATTGATAAGATCCCTTCCCGGTTCGATTCCGAACTTTTCTGCATTCTTCACGCACCATGTCCAGTCCTTTTCAATATTGGCCGCATTGACAACCAAAAGGTATTTATCCTGACTGAACCTGTAAATCAGGAGGTCGTCGACAATACCGCCGCAACCGTTGGGGAAGCAGGCGTACTGCACCTTGCCGTCCCAAAGGGCGGAGACATCATTGGATGTTATATATTGAAGGTATCTGAGAGCTGAGGGACCTGAAACCCAGAACTCACCCATATGTGAAACATCAAACACGCCAATTCCATGACGGACTGTAAGATGTTCCTCGTTTATCCCGGCATATTCAACCGGCATGTTGAAACCGGCAAAAGGAATTATCCTGGCTCCGGCTTCCTCATGGAATTTAGTAAAGACGGTATTCTTCATCACTGGAGAATTAAGTTTTGTAACTCGTAATGCCACCCTGGAACAGAAAAAGGCAGCCTGAAGTATTAACTGATAAAAGTAGAATATATTTCATATTTTCAAAAGGATTATTCAACACTATATTAACCGTTCAGTAGTGATAAAAGATAGATCATTCAGGTAAAATAAAACCCTGTTTAATCTGTTATATATACAGTTCTGATAAAGTATATATACAATTCTGATAAAAGTTTTATGGTTCATCAAATCATGGAATTCAAGTATATCAATACCGAATATCTCGAAATGGTAGCAGGAGGTGATTCCGATCTGCTAAAGGAGTTGATCGGGATGTTCCGCGACCAGGTTTTCGAGTTCAACGCCGAACTTAAGGAGCTATACCTACAGTGTGATTACCTAGCTCTGGGCAACCTTGCACACAAGGCAAAATCGTCAGTTGCCATCATGGGTATGGACAGTCTGGCGAATATGCTCAAGACCTTTGAACTGGAAACAAAGGATGGTAGGAACTGTGAGAAGTATGAATCCTATCTGATACGCTTTGAGAAAGATACAATGCATGCTCTTGAGGAACTCGATGAACTCGTAAAAAGCCTTGAGTTATGACAGACATGATCAATATCGAGAAAAGGGGTAAGATAGATATCATCACTTTTGCTGTCAAAAAGATTAACGCCACAACAATAGATGAGATCAAGGAAGGCGTAAGCAAGGTTTTTGACACCTCAGGCGCCAGGGTCATCATCGACCTCAAGGGGGTGGAATACATCGACAGTTCAGGTTTTGCCTGCTTTCTTTCGCTTCACAAGGCAGCGAAAGGTAATTTCGGGATTCTGAAATTTGCGAACCCCGAACCAAGGGCGAAGGAATTGTTCCACACCCTTCACCTTCATACCATTTTTGATATATATGATGATCTGAATACCTGCATCAGGTCATTCAGGTAAGGGCACGGGGCGCGGGGCACAGGGCACAGGGCACAGGGCGCAGGGTACAGGGCACGGGGCACGGGGCACAGAGCACGGGGCGCAGGGCACAGGGCACGGAGAGGAGGATGTCAGATGCCTGTTGACTTTTAATTACTGCTGTTGCCGAATACCAGCCTGTCATTTTCCACATCCACTGTTACGGTGCTTTCCCTGGGTATCTTGCCGGCAATAATCTCCTTTGACAGTTCATTTACCAGTGCTTTTTGGATCAGTCTCTTAACCGGACGGGCTCCGGATTGGGGATCATAACCGTTGGTCGCGAGCCAGTCGATGGCTTCATCCGACACATCGAGTTTCATATTGCTGCCCAGGAGGACATTCCTGAGATTATTCAGCTGAATTACAACAATCTCCCTTATCTGTTCAAGGCTTAGCGGGCTGAACATGACTATTTCGTCGACCCTGTTAAGGAATTCAGGTCTGAGCGAGTGTCTGAGCAGCATGAACAACTCCTTGCGAAGGGCTTCTATCTCTTTTTCGGGCATGTTGTTGTTCCATTTGTCCATCCTGTCGCGGATCAGATCGGAACCAAGGTTGGATGTCATGATTATGATAACGTTCCTGAAGTTTACCGTCCGGCCCTTGTTGTCAGTAAGCCTTCCTTCATCGAGTACCTGAAGCAGAAGGTTGAAAAGATCAGGGTGTGCTTTTTCAATCTCATCGAGAAGCACGACCGAATATGGTTTGTGTCGCACAGCCTCCGTTAACTGTCCTCCTTCCTCGTAACCGATGTATCCGGGAGGCGCTCCGATAAGTCTCGAAACCGAATGGCGCTCCTGGTACTCCGACATATCTATCCTTGTCATCAGGTTCTCATCATTGAAGAGGAAGCCGGCCAGAGCCCTCGCGAGTTCCGTCTTGCCCACTCCCGTTGTTCCGAGGAAGATAAAAGATCCAACCGGTTTTTTTGCATCCTGAAGGCCTGCCCTCGACCGTCTTACAGCATCCGACACTACCCTGACAGCTTCCTCCTGGCCTACCACCCTCTTGTGAAGTTCCTCCTCGAGCCTTAGAAGTTTTTCCTTTTCACTTTCAAGCATCCTGGAAACAGGAATTCCGGTCCATTTTGCAACTACCTCAGCAATATCTTCCGATCTCACCTCCTCCTGGACGAGTGAGCCCTTGCTTCTTTTACGGTTAATCTGTTCCTTGAGAAGCTCAATATCCTTTTCCAGGCCAATTATCTTTCCATAGCGTATCTCGGCAACCTTGCCGTAATCGCCTCTTCGTTCCGCTTCATCGGCTTCAAACCTGAGCGCTTCAACCTCCTCTTTCTTTTCCTGCACCTGTTCGATCATTTCCTTCTCATTTTTCCATGCAGCCGTAAGTTCATCTCTCTTAGACTGCAGTTCGGCCAGTTCAGCAGATATCGCATCCTCCTTTACCTTGTCTTCATCACGTCTGATGGCTTCCCTCTCTATTTCCAGCCTGGTAATAGTCCTTTCAACCTCATCTATTTCATCAGGAACCGAATTCATCTGCAGTCTGAGTCTCGAAGCGGCTTCATCGATAAGGTCGATGGCCTTATCGGGCAAAAACCTGTCGGTGATGTAGCGGGTCGACAGATCAACGGCTGCAATAATTGCTTCGTCGCGGATAATTACCTTGTGATGGGCTTCATACTTTTCCCTGACTCCCCTCAGTATTGAGATTGAGTCCTCCCTGTCGGGTTCATCGACCATTACCACCTGGAAACGCCTTTCAAGGGCCTTGTCCTTCTCGAAATATTTCTGGTACTCGTTCAGGGTTGTTGCTCCGATGGCCCTCAGTTCGCCCCTGGCAAGAGCCGGTTTCAGTATGTTCGCGGCATCCATTGCTCCTTCGGACTTGCCGGCCCCGACAAGTGTGTGTATCTCATCGATGAAAAGCACTATTTCTCCGTCAGAAGAGACGACTTCATTCACAACCGACTTAAGTCTCTCCTCAAACTCCCCCTTGTATTTGGCGCCGGCAATCAGTGCACCCATATCGAGCGAATAGATGGTTTTCGATTTCAGATCCTGAGGAACGTCTCCCCTGATAATCCTGTGTGCAATCCCCTCGGCAATAGCGGTTTTACCGACTCCCGGTTCACCTATCATTATGGGATTGTTCTTGGTTCTCCGGGTGAGGATCTGCAATATTCTCCTTATCTCCTCATCACGGCCTACGACAGGATCGAGCTTTCCTGTCCTTGCCCTCTCGTTAAGGTTTATCGCGTACCTGTTGAGAGAATCAAAAGTGTCGTCAGAAGTCGGATTATCAACAGTAGATCCCTTTCTCAACTCATTTACAGCCGATTTCAGGTCCTTCATCGTAATGCCATAGTCTTTCAGAAGCTGGGATGATCTGTCGGATGTGTCGAGCAATCCAATGAGAATATGCTCGGTGGTAACGAATTTATCCTTCATGCTTGCTGCCTGATCGTTTGCCTTTCGCAGTGCTTCAGATGCGCCTGAAGATATATATGGTTCGCCTCCGCTTACCCTGGGATAGGAGTCGATAATCTTTTCAAGGTCCTTCATAACCGCGCCCGTGCTTACACCAAGCTTTCCGAAAAGCCATTCGCTGATGTTCTCAGCCTCGCTTATCACCCCGTGAAGCAAATGAGCGCATTCAACAGCCTGCTGCCCTTTTGCATCAGCGATCATAAAAGCCTTCCGGATTGATTCCTGTGCCTTGAGTGTGAAATTATTGAAATTCATATCATAAATTTTTAAAAGTTAGAACCTGAGGTGTGATATTAAAAACCATCAGGCTGACGGTACAAAAGAGATCAATTTTTCTGCCAGCCCTTAAAACTGACGGTTTGACATAAAAACCACAACCAATGATGCCATAATGACAAATCAGGTAGCTGTTTTCCGGATTATTCAGGGATAATGCTATATTTGAGAAAAAGCATTTATGGGAAAAATACTCTGGAAGCCCGGGACAATGATTTATCCCCTGCCGGCAGTGATGGTCAGCTGCGGTTCAACTCCCGATGAATACAACATAATTACTGTATCGTGGACCGGCACGATTTGCACCGATCCTCCTATGTGCTATATCTCATTGAGGCCGTCAAGGCATTCGTATGGCATAATAAGGAAAAATCTTGAATTCGTTATCAACCTGACCACGAAGTCGCTTGTATATGCCACCGACTGGTGCGGAGTAAAGTCGGGAGCTGATCACAACAAGTTCATGGAAATGGGTCTGACACCGGTAAAAGCTGAAAAGGTAAAGGCACCCCTTATTAAGGAATCGCCTGTCAACATTGAATGCATTGTAAAGGAGATCAAGGAGCTGGGCACCCATCACATGTTCATTTCCGAAGTAGTTGCGGTTAATGCCGAGGAATCGTTGTTAGATAAGAAATCGGGGGCTTTCGGGCTAGTGGATGCTGATCCGGTCTGTTATCTCCATGGCAAGTACTATGAAACAGGAAGCCTGATAGGCAAATTCGGATTTTCGGTCCAAAAAAGGAAAACGGCCGCGAAGAAGAAGTAAAGTTCACACTGATTAGACAAGTCCCTGTCAAAGAAAATTTTTCAGGTTCCTGAGTTCTCAAAATCACAACAATTGATGCGAATGACCGTTCTGTAGGTAATTGGTATCTCAATAGTTTTATTCTTGAGAATTCCCTTTCTTCAATGAGTGAGAAGATTATCAATACCCTGATACAATTATTTGCCATTATTGCCAATCCTGAAGGCGATCAGCATGAAAGGCGGGCCGTGGTGGAAGCATTCCTGCATCAGCATCTAAACAATGAATTGGTAAATAAATATCTGGCGGTTTACGATGAAGCATACAGGGAAGCACAGCTCAAGCTCGAAAAAAGCACAAGGGAGAGGCGCGAAGGGGCGATCGCGATAAGGATAACCAAACTATGTCATGATATAAACGAAGAAGGACTGCTTGGACTTGATCAGAGGATAGTTGTTGCCCTGTTGGCGCTTGAATTCTGCAAATCAGGTAACGGATCCACCACATCCCTTGAAAGAGGATTCATTGCAACACTAGCGGAAAGCCTTAACATATCCAATGAGGAATATGACATCCTGGAAAAATTTGTACTGAATCCTTTCACTGATATCCCTGTTTCACAGAATCTTCTGGTTATTTCAGGAGAAAAGGCATATGATACGGGAAAGACGAAATTTGCTTTCAGGGAACAGCTGAAGGGACAGATCTGGATTCTGTACGTTCCGTCGGTTAACATGTATTTCCTCAGGTATGCACGATCTGGAGAACTTACAATGAACGGCCTGCTTCTCACGGAGGACAAGGTATACCCTATCAGCCACGGAGCATCTATAAAAGGATACAACATCTCTCCCATATACCACTGGGATATTACCATGCTTTTCATTAAGGAAGAATTCAGTTCCTCGAGGGTGGTGTATGAGGTAAACAATCTGGAATACAGGTTCAAGAATGGTGATATTGGAATTCACAGCATGACGTTCAAGGCAGAGTCGGGAAGAATGATAGGAATCATGGGGGCAAGCGGAGCCGGCAAGTCAACCCTTCTCAGCGTGCTGAACGGTAGCAATTCTCCATCGGAAGGCGAGGTTCTGCTGAACGGGATCAGCATTCACAAGGACAAGGACAAAATTAAGGGACATATCGGATATGTCTCACAGGATGACCTTCTGATTGAAGATCTTACAGTTTTTGAAAACCTGTATTTCAATGCCAGGCTATGCTTCGGCAATATTACAGATGAAGAAATACGCGAAAAAGTTGACAATGTTCTCAGGAACCTTGGCTTGTATGAAATCCGGAATATGAAGGTGGGATCGCCGCTTAACAAGAAGATAAGCGGAGGTCAGAGAAAAAGGCTGAATATTTCACTCGAACTGATAAGGGAACCGGCAGTTCTGTTTCTGGATGAACCTACATCTGGACTGTCATCGAGGGACTCCGAGAATATATTGGACCTTCTTAATGAACTTGCAAGGAAAGGGAAACTTCTGTTTATAGTGATCCATCAGCCATCATCGGACATATTCAAGATGTTCGACAAACTGATAATCCTCGACACTGGCGGATACCTTATATATAATGGTAATCCGGTCGAATCCATTGAATACTTCAAGAAGAAGATCGGACAGCCAAACTACTCCGACAGTGTATGTCACTCATGCGGCAATATCAATCCGGAGCAGATTTTCAACATTGTAGAGACCAAGGTGATGACTGAAAGTGGAAAGCCCACCGATACCCGGAGGATTTCGCCTGACGACTGGAAGCAATTGTACGAATCGGAGAAGAAGGAAGAGAAACTTGACAAGGGAGGAACGCTGCCGGAGATCACCTTTAAGCCTCCCAGCAAATTAAGGCAGTTTCTGATTTATGCAAAAAGGGATGTCCTCTCAAAGCTTTCTGATGCCCAATATCTTCTGATAACGCTTTTTGAAGCTCCCGTTCTTGCCTTTTTCCTGGCTTTCCTGATAAGGTATTATGATGAAAACGTAAAAAGTCCTGAATACCTCCTGATTGACAACAGCAACCTGCCTGTTTACATCTTCATGTCGGTGATCGTGGCCCTGTTCATGGGACTGACAGTCAGCGCAGAGGAGATTTTTAAGGACCGTAAGATACTCAAGCGTGAAGCATTTCTTAATCTAAGCTGGAACAGTTACCTGATGTCAAAGGTGAGCGTGCAGTTCGGCATTTCAGCTATACAGGCTTTTACATTCGTCATACTGGGAAATGTTATTACCGGAATAAAGGGCATGACATTCGAATACTGGCTGGTTCTGTTTTCCTGCTGGGCCTCAGCCAACGTTCTGGGATTGCTCATCTCCGACAGCTTCAAGGCAGTGGTTACTATATATATTCTCATACCTTTCCTGATTATTCCCCAGATCATACTCAGCGGAGTGCTTGTCAGGTTTGAAAAGCTGAATCCCAATATATCAAACCCTACTACGATCCCCTTTTACGGCGAAGTTATAGTGGCCCGCTGGGGATACGAGGCACTGGCTGTCAAGCAATACAAGGACAACAGGTATGAAGCTGTGTTTTATGAGTATGACAAAAAGATGAGCGAGTCGAGGTTCGTGAAGGACTACTGGTGCTCAAAGGTTAAGGGCAATCTCGACAAGATTCTGATCGATCTCAACAAGGGAGAAAGGGATGAGGATTTCAATGATAACCTTGAACTTGTATACAATGAAATAAAGAAGCTTCAAGACTGGCTACCGGCGATAAGGTTTAATCATGAGGAAAGTCTGAAACCCGATTTGGTAACATCTGAAATCATAAATGAAGCTATTGCACATGTGGAAATTGTCCGCAGGTATTTTGTGAAGCTTTACAACAAGGCCAACAATGAAAAGGATGGTCTCATAAGCAAAATGGAAGCGGATAATAAGGAAGCTTACCAGAAACTGAGGAATGATAATTTCAACGTTTCGCTTGATGAATTTGTGACTTTAAAAAATGAAACACAAAAGACAATAGAATACGAGGGCGAACTGATCCAGAAATTCGACCCCATATTTATGGACCCCTCATCCGGTTTCATCAAAGCTCATTTCTATTCTCCTGAAAAGAAGATCTTTGGACTCAGCATCGACACTTACTGGGTAAACGTACTTGTGATCTGGACCGTAACTATGATCACTTATCTGTTTCTATACTTCAGGGTTTTGAGGAATATGCTCAGCTATGGAGAGAAGGTATTGAGCAGAAGGCCGAAGCTGCCGGATTAATGCTGTGAGAACTTTTCTTCGTTTCTTTCTCCCGTCTTCATAACAATTACTGATAAAAAAAGAGTGCCATCATAAAGACACTCTCCTCACTTTAAAGAAAAACACCAGTCGTTTTCCCGGCTACCCGTAAATCCGGATTATCTATTCTACAATCTCGATCATTTTGAATGGTACCCTGATTATGGATTCATAATCTTCGCCTGCTTCAAGCATATCCTCATCATCTTCCTCATAATACCAGTTTACCTCCACTTCATTTTTTGCCTTGTAAATGGATTCCAGTTTCTTGAAGACATCAAGAATGCATTTTGAAGAACTTGTGTTGAAATACTCAAGTCTTATGTTAACAGTAGTCTTGTCATTAGGATCTTCCTTGTAGCTGTCGAGCCAATCGATGAGAGGCTTGTAGAAGTCTACTGAGTTTTCGGGGATTGACCGTCCCTTGATCTCGAACACGCCGGTTGATGCGTCAAACTTGATCGTGGGTGTTTTTGGGGTTCCTTCAATCAGTATGGGTTCCATATGCTTGTTAATTTAGTTTGTTATACTTGTTATTATTAACCAGGATATCGAGACAAAAGAAAGAGGTGTCTGCATCATAACTTTTGAGGACATATCCAAGCTTGTTTCCTGTTTTCCTTGCAATGTCCACCAGTCCGAGTCCTCCTCCTCCCTTTACTGATAAACACTGATGATTCAAAATAAATTTATATAGTTCAATAATTTCTTCACTTGATGAGTTATTGATCCTTGTTATTTTCTTCTCCAGCTCATCCGTCTCTTCAGCCCCGAGGAAATTTCCGGTAATTATTCTGTATCCGTCATGTAGCTTGATTATTGTCAGGATACCGAACTTTTCGGATGTCTGATCCTCAAAACCGGCAGGAACGGGTCCTGCATGGTGGTAAAGGTTCTGAAGACTTTCAACCAGAACATTATAGACCCTCTTCCTCAGCTTAGGATTTTCTTTAAAACCTATCAGCTTCTCCTCTACCATATCAAGCACCCTGGTAATTAGATCTGAATCGATGTTTCCCTTGTAATAAAAGATCTGATCACCGTCTGACAAGCCAGAAAAATAACTCTCGACATTAAAGCTCATCTAAGCTTTGCTTTTAATAGGATCAAAAATTTCGTCAACAAATATATAAAAAATGTAAGCATTACTTTTATGCCAAAACAATTATTACACTAATACATTCACTTAAGGGCATCCGAATCTGGTAAACGCAAAAAATCAGAATAGATTGTCTTTAAAGTGTTTCTTTGATCCCCGGTACAGCTTATAATTGACAAGAAGACATTCAAGAGCCCCGTTGAACAGGATTGTTTTGGCTGACGGTTTTAGCCCCACATGCTTTAAAGCTTCCCTGTCGGATGAGATGATCCATGCGTCAAAGCCCGGAAATTCGTGCTTGAGGACAGTACCTATCATACCGTAAAATTCATTTCTGTCATCAGTTTTGATCCTCTGTCCGTAAGGCGGATTCATGATCACGACACCTTCCGCCGACGGTGCTTTGAGATTGCGGAAATCCTCCATCCTGCAGTCAATCATGTCCGTAAGTCCGGCCGATCTGATATTTGCATTCGACAATTCCACCGCATCCCCGGATACATCACTGCATAAAATCATTCCCTCACATGGTTTTATAAGCGATTCTGCCTCATCTTTCATGGCAATAAAACGATCCTCATCGTAATCGCTCCATTTCTGGAAGCCAAAACGCTTCCTGAATTTCCCCGGAGGAGTATTGGAAGCGATAAGAGCAGCTTCTACAGGAATGGTTCCGGAACCGCACATTGGATCAATAAGCGGGACACGTGAATTCCAGCCAGAGATCATAATTATCCCCGCTGCCAGAATCTCATTCATCGGAGCAGTGCCCTGCTGCTTCCTGTAACCGCGTTTGAAAAGTGGCTGCGCTGAAGAATCGAGTGAAACAGTCACGAGGTCGTTGCTGATATGAAGATTTATGAGGATATCCGGGTTGTCGCTATCGACCGACGGACGATTTCCGGTCCTTGAACGGAACCAGTCGGCCACCGCATCCTTCAGCCTGAGTCCGGCAAATCCGCTGTGCCTGAAGAGAGTCGAATTAACAACCGGCGATACCGCGAAGGTGCTGCGATTGTCGAGATACAGGCTCCAGTCAATTTTCATGCATCTTCTATAGAGGTCATTGGCTGAACGGATCCTGAAAACGGCGATCTGAACAAGAACCGAAAGAGCTGTGCGAAGACAATAATTGCTTTTGTAAAGCATGTAGCTGTCTCCCTCAAAGGTGACTGCCCGGTTTACGGTCTGGATATTATCAGCACCAAGAGCTGCAAGCTCCTGCGAAAGAACTTTTTCGAGTCCATAGAGGGTTTTGGCTGTCAGTATCACTATGATGGTTAATTGGTAGTGGTGTGCGGTACATGGTCACCCTGGTACTCCCAGGAGGATACTGGTTGACTAATATCCGAGTATCCTGTCGTATTCAGCTTTGTTATTGATAATCGTCATGGCTTTTTCGATAACGATGTCGTCCTCATTCAGAATCATGAAGTATTCGTTGGTTCTCCACAGGTTTGAGGCAATAAGGGCTTTGGTTACTTTCAGTATCGAGTTTTTCGAGATATTGAATTGCTCTTCATTATATTTCACTCCGTCCTTTTCGGCTTTCTCAATAAGGGAATTCACTTCCTCCTGACTAAAGCTGAAACGCTTTCTGAAATCATCAAAGTTCCTGTAATCCGCTGCAAGTTTTTTTCTGTTCTCATCAGAGTATTCAAGTGAAAATGAATTCAGTATCCCTTTTCTTACCAGGTTCCGGTAATAATCGGAATAATCCGAAGTATCTGCCGGGACAAACACATCAGGCATAATGCCGCCGCCGCCATAAACTGTTCTTCCGTTTACCAGTGTCGTGAATCTGAGGGAGTCAGGCATATGAATGCTGTCGGCAGTAATCAGTTCTCCGTTTGTATAACGCTTATAGAAGTTCTCCATGTACTTTTCATAACCCTCATTGTACGGACTCTGGATGAGCCTGCCTGTAGGTGTATAGTATCGAGCTATGGTTAGTCTGATCATCGAACCGTCATTCAGATAGAATCCGTTCTGAACCAAACCTTTGCCAAATGTCCTGCGGCCAATTACCAGGCCCCTGTCCCAATCCTGCAGAGCGCCCGCGAGTATCTCGCTGGCTGAGGCCGATCCCTCATCAGTAAGAACGGCAATCCTTGTATCAGCAAGGGAGCCCTTCCCGTTTGAAAAATAATCCTGACGGGGGTTTCTCCTGCCCCTGATGAAGACCAGAAGCTTCTTGTCGGGGAAAAACATATCGGAGATATCAGTTGCGGCCACCATATATCCTCCGCCGTTGGAACGAAGGTCCACTATAAGGTTCTTCATGTTGCACCTGCTGAGACTGTCGACTGCTGAACTGAATTCCCTTGATGTGGTTGCCGCGAATTTGTTCAGTTTCACATAGGCGGTCTGGTTGTCGAGCATATAAGCCGCATCCAGACTGTTTATGGGAATTTTGTCGCGAGTAATTGTGAAATCAAGCAATTCCCTTACCCCAATTCTGAAAACCCTGATATTCACTTTGGTTCCTTTCATGCCCAGAAGCTTGTCGCGTACACCGTTTGTCGAGATCCCTACACCGGCTACATTCTCACCGTCGATTCCAACTATCCGGTCACCGGCAAGAACACCAACCTTCTCAGAGGGTCCACCTCCTATCGGTTCTATGACAATAATAGTGTCCCTTAAAAGATTGAATTGAATGCCAATACCTTCAAAGTTTCCCGTCAGTGGTTCATTCATCTCCTTCACATCCTTGGCAGAGATATAAACCGAATGCGGATCGAGAGTCCTTAGCAATTCAACGATGGTCGTCTCAGTCAGCTTGTCAATATCGGTGGTATCAACATACCAGGCATCAATAAGACCCAGTGTCCGGCCAATTTTGAAAGTGCCTTCGTTAAGAGTCTGGGAAAATGCTGTAAAGCTTAGAAGGAGGAATATGCATGGTATGAATGTGTATCTTTTCATCCGAATATAATTTATTTTAATGGCCGGAACCCACATGTTTGAAAATTATATTCATACGTGTTTGTGTATTTGATACATGTGGGTTTCATGTTGAGCATCAGTGTTTCTTACCGCATGTTTTAAAGGTGGTGCAAAGATAATTATTCTTTGCATTAATACCACCATACACAATGTACATAACAGCAAGATCCGGGCCATAATTCCGGATGGTTTATCTTCCTGGTTTTACCCCATGCTCCGGGAGGATTCAGTGCTAAACCGGCCAAAACAAAGATCCGCTTAATGATCAGGATAGGTCCTGCCGTCAGGGCTGTTTCCCTGCAGAAAGTTCCTTTATGCTATAGGTATTTCCGTCAATTGCCGGGATGGTTGACGGAAAGATCGTTCTGGCCTCTTCAACAAGTGATGTCACGTCATCGTAACGGGCAGAAAAATGGCCGATCATAAGGGTTCCTGCATTTGCCTTAAGGGCTGTTTTGGCGGCATCGAGTGTTGTGGAATGCATTACTTTCCTGGCCAGTTTTTCCATGGAACCGTCAAAGGTGGCTTCGTGGTATAGCAGGTCAACACCCTTAACGAAGGACGAGAGTCTGGCAAAATACATTGTATCACTGCAATATGCATATGAGAGGGGTTTGGGAGGCGGAACTGTTATTTCATCATTTTTGATCACCATTCCCTCGTCGTTTACAAAGTCCTGTCCTTTCTTAATCCCCGGAATCCTGCATGAGGGAATGGAATACTCTTCTATTTTTTCCTTTATAATATTCCTGTCGGCAGGTTTTTCACGAAAGACAAAACCGTATGACTGAATCCTGTGTTTAAGCGGAAATGCAGCAACTGTAAGATGTTTATCTTCATAAACGATGGTGGGATCATTGCTTTGAAGAGGTACAAAAACAATTTCGAAGTTCAGGTGTATGTCGAAATCGCTGAGATGCGACCGGAGTAATAGATCATAGTTTGCGGGAGCATGCAGGCGGATCGGATTAGTTCTTCCCATCAGGTTGAAAGTGGAAAGAAGTCCATAGAGCCCGAACATATGATCACCATGCAGATGACTGATGAAGATGTCGTTTATTTTGCCGAATCTGATACTGCATCTTCTGAGCTGCATCTGTGTTCCTTCACCACAGTCTATCAAAAACATCCGCTCATGTACAGTGAGCACATGAGCGGATGGGTATCTTCGCGATGTCGGTAATGCAGAACTGCTACCAAGTACCGTGACTTTCATCTGCAATCTGCAATACTTTGATCATGAAATCATTTTTTCAGCATCGGCAACTGACTTTGTTATAGTTAGTACCGTATCAAGTTGTGAGATAGTAATCAGCCTTTCGACTGCCTCACTTAGTCCGCAGAGTACGAAAGTTCCTCCGGCGTTCTTGCACAGTCTGTTAGCGACAAGGATCGCGCTCAGTCCGGAAGAATCGCAATACTGACATTTTTCAAGGTCAAGGATGATATTCTTTTCTCCTTTGCCTGAAATAAGCACCAGTTCTGATTTCAGAGCCGGTGCTATGTGAGTATCAAGCTTATCAGATTTAATCTGGATCAAAGTGCTGTTATTCCGATTCTCAATATTGAAATCCATAGTTATAATTTTAACAGCTTAAATTTAAAACTATTTTCTATTTCTTTGAAGCTTTACTAGCTTTTTCTTCCATTTCTTCCTTGAGAGCGGCCAATTGAGTTATATCACCGAGTGTTGTTTTCTCAACATTCAACTTGGTTTTCCTTGATGACTTCCTTGAAGAATCCCCTTCAGTCTTTCTGGCAGGTGACTCGGCAGCTTTCTTCTCATCTTCAAATATCCTGCTGTGAGAGAGGATGATCTTCTTGGCAGACTTGTTGAATTCAATGACTTTGAACTCAAGTTTCTCATCTATTTTAGCCGTTGTTCCATCTTCTTTCACCAGGTGTTTGGGTGTGACGAAGCCTTCGACGCCATAGGGAAGAGCAACAACAGCTCCCTTGTCGAATACCTCTACCACTGTTCCCTCATGCACTGAATCGATAGTAAAAAGATTCTCGAACACATCCCAGGGATTATCCTCAAGCTGTTTGTGACCAAGACTAAGCCTCCTGCTTTCCTTGTCGATTTCGAGGACAACAACATCAATTTCAGAATCGATGGATGTGAATTCGGCAGGATGCTTGATTTTCCTGGTCCATGAGAGATCGGAGATATGTATCAGACCGTCAACTCCTTCTTCAATCTCGACAAATACACCGAAATTGGTAAAGTTTCTGACTTTGGCAGTATGTTTTGAACCAACAGTGTATTTCTCCTCGATATTCTGCCAGGGATCTGGCTTGAGTTGCTTGATACCGAGCGACATCTTCCTTTCAGTTCTGTCGAGTGTCAGAACCACGGCTTCTACCTCATCGCCAACTTTCAGGAATTCCTGGGCACTGCGCAGGTGCTGCGACCACGACATCTCGGACACATGGATAAGACCTTCCACTCCGGCAGCTATTTCAACAAATGCACCATAGTCGGCCATAACAACAACTTTGCCTTTGACCTTGTCGCCAACCTTGAGATCGGGATCGACTGAATCCCAGGGGTGAGGTGTCAGCTGCTTCAGACCGAGAGCAATACGCTTCTTGTCATCATCAAAGTCGAGAATAACCACATTCAGTTTCTGGTCGAGCTGAACAATCTCCTCGGGATGATTTACCCTGCCCCATGACAGGTCGGTAATGTGAATAAGGCCGTCGACACCGCCGAGATCGATGAATACACCATAGGATGTGATATTCTTGACAGTTCCTTCAAGAACCTGTCCTTTTTCGAGCTTGGCAATGATTTCCTTCTTCTGCTGTTCAAGTTCAGCTTCGATAAGAGCCTTATGAGACACAACGACGTTCTTGAATTCCTGGTTTATCTTTACAACCTTGAATTCCATTGTCTTTCCAACAAATACATCATAGTCGCGGATCGGCTTGACATCAATCTGAGAACCGGGAAGGAATGCTTCAATGCCGAATACATCGACAATCATACCGCCCTTAGTCCTGCACTTGATATAACCGGTGATAATTTCATCTTTCGCCAGGGCATCGTTGACACGTTCCCATGAATTAATCGCGCGGGCCTTCTTGTGCGAGAGAACCAGCTGACCCCTCTTGTCTTCCTGACTTTCAACGTAAACTTCAACTGTATCTCCTACTTTAAGGTTAGGATTGTAGCGAAACTCGTTAAGGCTGACAACACCCTCCGATTTGTAACCGATATTCACAACAACCTCGCGGGATGTCATATGGATTACCGTTCCGGTAACAACCTCATCAACTGCGACAGTTGACAGGGTCTTATCATACATTTCTTCGTATTCCTTGTGCCTGGGTGAGTTTTTTATCGCGTCACTTTCAAAACTATCCCAGTCAAAATCCTCAACTGAGGGAACATGAGTTCCGTCGGCTTTCGCCTCGGACTTTTTTAGCTTGTCAACTTCAGGAATGTTTTTACGTAATCTTGCTTCCCGGACAGCTTCCTCTGTCTCATCGACAACTTTTGTAACAATTTCATCTGTTTCATTCTGCGAATCTTCTTCCGGAAGAATCTCTTCATCAATTACTTGTGTAACAGGCTTCTCTTTGGCTTTGATTTTTTTAGCAGTCGTCAGACCTTCCTCTTCAATTTCAAGCTTTTCTTTCTTGACAGGTTTCTTTTTGCTTTCAGTCATAATGGCAGTTAAAGGTACTAATAATTAATAAGTTAGACATTATTTTGTAAAAAAGTGGTTGCAAAGATATGTTTTTTTATTGAAATGTCGCAATATAATTAAGATTTTCATGGTTTTCAGAAATGTAGTTCTGTGCCCTGCGCCCTGTGCCCTGTGCTCTGTGCCCTGTGCCCTGTGCCCTGTGCCCTGTGCATGGTTGGTAGCTCAAGTCATAGGATTACTGTGAAAGGATTTATTATATTTGTACAACTTACACTAAAAGAAATATATGAAGATTGCAGTTATTGGAACCGGTTATGTGGGGCTGGTTACAGGTACATGTTTTGCTGAGACAGGAGTCAATGTAGTTTGCGTTGACAATGATCTCAATAAGGTAAGGATGATGCAGGCCGGGAAGGTGCCGATCTATGAGCCCGGACTGGAGCCGATGATGGTAACCAATATTGAAAAGGGAAGACTTACATTCACAAACAGCATAAAGGAAGCAATCTCCGGAGCGAAGGTGATATTCATTGCAGTCGGAACTCCTCCTGACGAGGACGGAAGCGCTGACCTGAAGCATGTTCTGGGTGTTGCGACAGAAATAGGATCACTACTAGACCATTATGTGGTTGTTGCAACCAAAAGTACAGTCCCGGTAGGCACAGCCGAAAGGATAAGGATTGCAATACAAAGCAAACTTGCAGAAAGAAATCAGGATATCCCTTTCGATGTCGCTTCAAATCCCGAGTTTCTCAAGGAAGGTTCGGCTGTGGAGGATTTCCTTAAACCCCAGAGGATTATTGTGGGTGTTGACAGCAAAAAAGCCGTTGATCTGATGAGGAAGCTCTATATGCCTTTCCTCCTAAACAACCGGACAGTAATATTCATGGACATCCCTTCGGCAGAACTCACCAAGTATGCTGCAAACGCGATGCTTGCAACAAGGATAAGTTTTATAAACGAGATTGCCAACCTGTGCGAACTTCTCGGGGCTGACATTAACAGTGTCAGGAAGGGAATCGGAAGCGATCCCAGGATAGGAAACAGGTTTTTATATCCGGGTATCGGCTACGGCGGATCCTGTTTCCCCAAAGATGTCAAGGCAATTATAAAAACCGCATCCGACAAGGGATATGATCTCAAGGTTATCTCTGCCGTGGAAAAAGCCAATGAATTTCAGAAAAACGTGATATTCAACAAAATCAGCAGACATTTCGGGAATGATCTGAAGTCTAAGTCAATCGCTGTATGGGGACTGTCATTCAAGCCAAAAACAGATGATATAAGGGAATCGTCCGCCGTATATCTTGTAAAAAAACTCGTTGACGCCGGCGTGAATGTAAGGGTTTACGATCCGGCTGCTATGGATGAAACCAGGAAACAGCTGGGAAACAGTGTTTATTATGCTGAGAATCACTATGATGCCATAAAAGGCGTGGATGCACTTGCCCTTTTGACCGAATGGGCCGAGTTTCACCTTCCTGATCTTGAAAAAATGTCAAAACTAATGCATGAAAAAACCATTTTTGACGGAAGAAATATTTATGATCCGGAAGAGATGAGAAAGAAGGGTTTTTGTTATCATGGAATAGGAAGAAAGTAAGGCATGAAGCATGAGCTGCAATAATGAACTTGCTTCGACCCGCTCAAAGACCGGGTCTCGCAAAATCTATAGAAACATGATATAACCATCATATAATGAAAGGAATAATACTGGCCGGGGGCTCAGGTACCCGCCTCTATCCTATTACAACAGCGATTTCGAAGCAGATGCTTCCGGTTTATGACAAGCCGATGATTTATTATCCCTTGTCGGTGCTGATGCTGGCTGGGATCAGGGAGATACTTGTTATATCGACACCAAGGGACCTGCCTGGATTCAGATATCTGCTGGGCGACGGATCCTCCATCGGAGTCAGATTCAGCTATAAGGAACAGCCATCACCTGATGGCCTGGCACAGGCATTTATTTTGGGAGAAGAGTTCATAGGCAACGACAATGTATGCATGATCCTTGGCGATAATATATTCTACGGTCAAGGTTTTGGGAATTTCCTGCTCAAGGCGGCTGAACTTACCAGGGGAGCTCTTGTTTTCGGGTATTATGTAAATGACCCGACACGTTACGGAGTGGTTGAATTCGACAGAAACATGAAAGTCGTGAGCATTGAAGAAAAGCCTGAAAAGCCAAAATCGAATTATGCGGTAACCGGACTTTACTTTTATGATAATACGGTAACCGGAAAAGCTAAATCTCTTAAGCCATCAGCACGTGGAGAACTTGAAATAACCGACCTGAACCGTTTATACCTTGAAGAAGGCTCGCTTGAGGTGAGGATAATGGGACGGGGAATGGCATGGCTCGACACGGGAACATACGAAAGTCTGCTGCAGGCGGCTAATTTCATTTCCACGCTTGAACAGCGGCAGGGACTCAAGGCATCATGTATTGAAGAAATAGCATATAAAAGAGGGTTTATAAGCAGGGAACAATTAATTTCGCTCGCGGAACCGGTAAAAAAGAGCCAGTATGGTAGATATCTCCTGAAAATAGCAAACGAGGAGGACGGATTTACCAACTTGCGATAGCATATCCAGACAATAGACGGATTTACATATGATTAAGCCACATCAATGAAAATATCAGAAACCGGATTTGAGGGATTGTACATTATTCAGCCTAAAGTATACAGTGACAACAGAGGCTATTTTTTTGAAAGTTTTAAGCTTGAGACCTTTCTTATGTCGGGGATACCGTTTAATCCTGTCCAGGATAATGAATCAAGATCGGTGAAAGGGGTTATCAGAGGACTCCATTACCAGTTGAATCCCTTTGCCCAGGCAAAGCTGATAAGAGTGGTTGTGGGAAGAATCTATGATGTAGCCGTTGACCTGAGGAGCAATTCAAAAACCTTTGGAAAATGGTTTGGTGTGGTACTAGACTCAGAAAACAAAACACAGTTTTTCATTCCAAAGGGATTCGCTCACGGGTTTTCCGTTCTAAGTGATATCGCGATAATCCAGTATAAATGCGACAACCTCTATAATCCTCAATATGAAAGGGGTATTTCATTGGATGATCCGGACTTAGCCATAGACTGGAGGCTAAAAGGAACTAAACCGGTTATAAGTCCCAAGGACCAGAAACAACCCATTTTCAGGGAAGCAGAGATGAATTTTTAGTTGATTATAATGGCAGTTATTCTTATAACAGGAGCATCGGGACAGCTTGGCAGTGAAATAAAAACTGAATCCAGAAACTATTCAGGATATGAGTTTATTTTTACTGATGCCGACGAACTTGACCTGACTGACCAGAAAGCAGTCAGAAATTTCACTTTGGCGAATAAACCTGACTGGATCATTAATTGTGCTGCCTATAATTTTGTTGACAGGGCGGAGACAGACACTGAAACTGCTGTCCGGGTAAATGCCAGGGCAGTTAAAAACCTGGCGGATTCAATTGAAGGGACTGAAACCAAGTTGATCCACCTGTCGACCGATTATGTTTTCGATGGTTCCTCCAATACTCCATACAGTGAAACTTCAGCTGTCAATCCCCTGTCAGCCTATGGCCGATCGAAGCTTGAGGGTGAAGAATACGCACTTCGTCATAACAGAACCATGATAATAAGAACATCGTGGCTTTATTCACCGTTCGGGAACAATTTCACGAAGACCATGATCAGGCTGGGAAAGGAAAGGGAATCGGTAAATGTTGTTTTCGACCAGGTTGGAACACCCACTTATGCAGGTGATCTGGCTGAAGCAATCATGCATATCGTGTCGAAGGTAATCAGAAACCAGATTGCTTTTGTTGCAGGTATTTATCATTATTCAAACGAGGGAGTATGCAGCTGGTATGATTTCGCCCTGGAAATAATGCAGGAAGCAGGACTGAATTGCAAAGTGAATCCGATACTTTCAAGGGATTTTCCCTCAGTTGCCAAAAGACCATTTTATTCAGTGCTGGACAAAAGCAAGATAAAGGAAGCTTACAGCCTGACAATACCGCACTGGAGAAGCAGCCTGAGAAAGTGTATGGAGATATTACATGAATCACAGAATAGAAATAATAATTAAAATAACCGACATATGTTATCACTCGACCAGATCAGATCCAGAGCCCGGCAGTGGCTCTCACCTGAATTCAATGAAGAAACCCGCGTGGAAGTCACTGAAATGCTTGAAAAAGACGAAAAAAAGCTCGTCGATGCCTTTTACCAGGACCTTGAATTCGGTACCGGCGGATTAAGGGGCATAATGGGTGCCGGCACAAACAGGATGAACATTTACACCCTTGGAATGGCGACACAGGGACTTTCTAATTACCTTATAAAAACCTTTGGAGATACAGGCATCAGGGTTGCAGTGGCACATGACTGCAGGAACAACAGCAGGTATTTTGCAGAGACGGCAGCCGACATTTTTTCGGCAAACGGATTTGAGGTTTTTCTGTTCGAGGATCTCAGACCCACTCCTGAACTGTCATTCGCAATCCGTCATTACAAATGCAATAGCGGTGTTGTTATAACAGCTTCCCATAATCCTCCCGAATACAACGGATACAAGGCTTACTGGGACGACGGCGGTCAGGTTGTGCCTCCTCATGATAAGGGTGTTATTGATGAAGTAAGAAAGATCACTTCGGTGTCGCAGATAAGGTTTGACAGCAGGAAGGACAAGATCAAAATAATAGGAAAAGAGACTGACCAGCTTTTCCTTGACGAAATCCTCAAGATTAGTATCAATCCGGTAATAAACAGGAAGCACTCTGAAACCGGGATAGTATTCACCCCGATCCATGGTACAGGAGGGATGCTTGTACCTGATGCTCTAAGGCTTTATGGTTTCTCTAATGTCCATACCGTTCCTGAACAGGATATTATCGACGGCAACTTCCCTACTGTAAAATCTCCTAATCCCGAAGAACCGGCAGCACTTTCAATGGCAATAGATAAAGCCAAAAAGATAGGTGCAGAAATTGTGATGGCCACTGATCCTGATGCCGACAGGCTCGGGATAGCACTCAGGAATCAACAGGATGAGTTCATTCTCCTTAACGGGAACCAGACTGCCGTTCTTCTGATACATTATATATTATCACAGTACAAGGCGAAAAACAAGTACAAGGGAAATGAATACATAATCAAGACGATAGTAACCACCGATCTGATGGACAAGATTGCTGAGAGCTACAATGTAAAATGCTACAATGTCCTGACCGGATTCAAATACTTCGCTGAACTGATCAAAGAACTTGAAGGAAAAGAAAAATATATCGGAGGAGGTGAAGAAAGCTACGGATTCCTGCCCGGTGATTATGTAAGAGACAAGGATGCTGTCGCTTCATGTGCATTATTTGCTGAAATGGCAGCTTTTGCCAAGGAGAATGGGAAGACATTGTTTGACCAGTTGACGGATATTTACCTGGAATACGGGCTGTACAAAGAAAGACTTATCAACATTGTCAGGAAAGGAGCAGAAGGCGCCGGAGAAATAAAGGCAATGATGGCTGGTTACAGGAGCAATCCTCCGAAGGTAATCAATAACAGTCCGGTTGTAAAGATGAATGATTATTCAACGCTGGTTTCGACCAACTGCCTGACCGGTGAAACCGGAAAGATAGAGCTTGCGAAATCGGATGTTATCCAGTTCTTCCTGCATGACGGCTCTAAAATTTCCGTGAGGCCCTCCGGAACCGAGCCCAAGATAAAGTTCTACTTCAGCGTCAATGCCCCATTGGTTTCGGCCGACAGGCTGGAAGCAACTGAAAAAATGCTTGAAGAGAGAATATCAGGGATTATTGCGGATATGAAGTTGGCGTGAATAACTAAGCCTCCTATTGAAATAGGTTTGCCGGCTCATGGATAAAAACCGGTTGTTACCTGGGCATGGGAAAGCGATAAAAAACAAACTCAGGGGATAATGATATTATCCACTATCAGGACGGAATCAGTCAATACTATCAGGTATAGTCGCGGCTGGGATTTGAAACATATAACTCATTAAGGTCGCTGGCAACAATTTCATTTACCAGTTAACGGCCATAAATATTGTATGGGTTTATGCTTTTGCCAATCAAGCTCCGGTTTATTGGCACTTTAGCTGTCTTCCAAGAATGTAGAAAAGACGTGATTCATTCGGATGTATCCCCTTACAAAAGGACTTCAAACTAATAAATTCGATAGCACAAAGAATAATTATTTACCATCCCAACCAGCCATTCTGGCCAGCAGCCACCACATGGCTTTTGCCAGTTTAATAGCTCCGTTAGTACCAATATGATAATTTGGGTCCAGACTTGTCATGTTTTCAGGACTGATTATCGGGAAAGTCCTCAAGGTTCCACTATTATCCGTCCATGTTGTTGTAGCCTGAACCCCGGCGTCATTATAACTTAAGATATCTGCATAATCAAAAAAATAAGCTTCACTCAGACTCCTGACATGATTCCTGAGATACTCCCATTTTAAGTATTGCTGGTAACCACTCTCTCCAATAGCCCAATTGTTTTCATTATCCACAGGCCCTGTTGTCCATAGTATCTTTGTAGGAATATTGTTAGCCGCACAATAATCTATATATGATTGAGTAGCATTAATATAAGTGTCCATGCAAACCGAATTACCCGTCAATGCCTTATCTTCTGCATCCAGACCCCATCTAAGATTACCTTCAGGACCTCCCATTGATGCTCCGGCCCATCTTGTATGATAAACAGGATCATAACTACCACCTACGTCATTCTGCCAGGTCGCATCCCAGCACCAGCCAAAACCTAATGCCGTGAGAGCAGGACCATTGTTCTTACAGTACAGCAAACCTGCTTTGGTCCTGGATATGGCTGTTGAATTTGTATACCAATCCTCTTCACCATAACTATAGATCCATCCTGACGAATTATCCTTATCGCCCCATGTCGCACCGCTAAATCTGAGATGGGATGTTGTATATGGTTCAGGTGTTCCGGATTCAACCACACTAACAGAATAAGCTGAATTTAATGATTCCAACAACAACAAGCCTGCCCTGTAAGCCTGACTGTGAGATTCACCGGCTATTGAAACCCACATCTTTTTCACCTCATTAAGGTAAGCAGCAGGAATATCATCATACCGGTCAACCACTGAATGATCTGCTATAATCTGGCCATCGGATTTTGTTAATGTTGTAAAGTTTATTTCATCCCCAAAAGAAGTTCCGGATGAATTAGTGGCATACGCTTTTACAAAGTACTTTGTCCCCTCAGCAAGGCCTGTCAGATTACTTGTAAAACTACCTGATCCCTGACCTTCATTTGTATTAAAATCAGTTAATGCTGGATTCCCTGTAGTATTCCAGCAGACACCTTTTGCCGTGATTTCAGTTCCGCCGTCAGATATAACATTCCCGCCTGATTTAGCTGAATTATAGGTAATTTCAGTAGCAAAATCCGTATTAACTACAGGCAATGAGCCAGACTGTTCAGGTCTGCAGGATAACGTTAAAAGAATCAATGATAAAAACAGCAGAATACGATTTGTCAT